>DJFO01000155.1:3106-3302 GCA_002432555.1 Marinagarivorans sp. UBA5870 | reverse complement strand
CGGAGAACCCCGCAAAATACGGAAACAAAACTCGATTCACCAGAAATCCGGGGCAATTGCGCACCACTATAGGCTTTTTACCGAGGGCATTGGCGTAAGCAACGGTGCGGGCTACCGCGCGATCCGACGTGCGCGCGCCGCGTATGACTTCGACCAAAGGCATTGCGTGGACCGGGTTGAAAAAATGCATGCCGCA
>DJFO01000155.1:0-3019 GCA_002432555.1 Marinagarivorans sp. UBA5870 | reverse complement strand
CCTTCGGATTTTCCACCACCGCTTCGACCACCAGATCGACATCGGCAAAGCCGTCGTAACTCAAGGTGGGCTCAATTCGGGTGAGCACCGCGGCCATTTCAGCGGGGTTAATCTTGCCGCTGTCGACCCGTTTGGTCAGCAGTTTAGTCGCCTCGGCCAGGCCCTGATCAATGCCCTTCTGGTTGATGTCCTTCATCTTGATGGGCACGCCTCGGCTGGCGGATTGATAGGCGATACCGCCGCCCATGATACCGGCACCCAAGACCGCAGCACGATTGACCGGCCGGTCCGCCTGTTTTTCCCACTGTTTGGCTTTTTTACCGATAAATTGATCGCTGACGAACAAGCCAACCAGATTTTTGGCCGCGGATGTCTGAGCCAAATGAATAAAATTGCGCGTCTCGATCTTCTGCGCCTCTTCGCGTCCCAGCTTGGCTCCATCTTGCATAGTTTTCACGGCGGTGACGGGCGCAGGATAGTTGCGTCCGGCCTGGGCGCCGACAAACATTTTGGCACTCTCGAACGCGAGCAATCCCTCAATATCGTTGTGGCGCAATGGCGCTTGTTTCTGACGGCGGCGCGATTCGTACGGCAATTTGCCGGCGGCGGCCCGACGCAAAACCCCCAGCGCGCTCGCCATTAGGTCTTCCGGTGCTACCACGCCATCGACCACGCCACACTTGAACGCTTGACCAGCGGATTGTTCGCCGCCGCTGGCAATCCATTCGATCGCGGTGTCCAGACCGGCGAGGCGCGAAAGGCGCACCGTGCCACCCCAGCCGGGGATGAGGCCCAGCTTCGATTCCGGCAGGCCGACCTTGGCGGTACTGCTCATGATGCGAAAATCACAGGCCAGACATATCTCCAGCCCGCCGCCCATGGCATAACCATTGATGGCGACCACCGTCGGAAACGGCAAATCTTCGATGCGATTGAAGCTGTGATTGTTGGCTTGCAGGTGCAGCGCGACCGCGTCCGCGCCCTGGGCGAACACCGGCCCGAATTCCATCACATCAGCGCCGACGATGAATCCGCTCTTAGCGCTACTGAGCAGAAGCCCGCGAATTCCAGGTGTCGCATCCAAACGATCCAGCGCCTGAGCCAGCTCTTCGGACAGCTGCAGGTTAAATTTGTTGACGGATTCATCCTTCAGATCGATCTGTAAATGCGCAAGTCCGTCTTCGAGTTTCTCAATTCGTATGGCACTGCCTGAAAAAATCATCGCACCCTCATAAGCCCATCTCGTCACTCGTAAGTTGCCGATACCATTACTCCGGAATTCGTGGTATGCCAGAGTTCGTGCAACACCTGTTTGAATCTGGTTAAGTATGGCTCAATCCAATATCGAAAGACAGCTATGCGACGGAGTTTACTCCGTTCGTACCGAAGCTCGATTCATACTTTTTTCTCACGTCCAACATCCGAAGGACTGACTACGAGACTAAGCACTACAGGAATATCAGAACAATTTTCGAACTTATGGGGGCGCCGGAGATGGAAGCGAAACCCTTCCCCCGGATGCAAGACACTGCAGCGACTTTCGAGCCAGAGAGTTAAGTCGCCGTCCCGCACAATGCCAGCGACGGACCCGGTGCGCTCCAGCCAGGTTCCCACGGCGGCCGCACCCGGCGCGAGGGTCTGCTCGGCGAGATAAAAATCCCGCGATCCCGGCGGCGGTTCGAGGATTTTATACTGGCAGCCGCCTCGCCGAATATAGATAAAATCCTGCTGTTGAAGAACCGTCGGAGGCTCGACTTCCGCGGCAAAAAACTCGGTAAAGGAAAGCGGAATGCTCTGCAGAATCTTCTCCAGGGTCGCGACCGATGGACTAACCCTGCCCTGCTCGATCATCGAGAGATTGGCATTGGTCATGTGCGAGCGGCGCGCCAGTTCCCGCTGGGAAAGACCTCGCGTCTCCCTGAGCGCCCGCAGCCGGGCACCTACATCAAACTTGGGTTGGGCGTCGAGCGGATTGTTTTCCGACGGCGACTGGTCGGTCATAGATCCCGCGTCAACTTCAGATCGTCATAATCCCCACAGTCGTCGAGCAGCACCGGTCGCGCAAACCCCGGGATATGGATTTGCCCGACCTCCAGACGGATGTCCTCCTCCTGGATCATCCGCGAACCGAATTCATAAATCGGGTCTAAACGCCCTGCCGCTGCCTGTTGCTGGTAAGCCTCAGCTTTCTCGCGCACCGGCGCACGCCGCCCTTCATATGCTGCCCACGCGGCAGCTCCATGCCGGTGGCGCAGCAGTTTCTCGGCCGCTCCTGGAGCGAAGACGGCGGCGGTGGCATTGTTGCCGCCGAATCCCTTTGAATTCAGAAAAGCGATCTGACTCGCCGACTCGCCTAATTCCTGATCGCGGTTGGAAATTCGAAGGCGGTCGGCAAACACATCGTCGGCCACACGATCGATGGTCTTGATGCCCGGCAATATTCCCCGGGCAAAAACGCCAAGGGTCGCCGCCATTTGGTCGCCACTGGCGGGGCCAAGTGAATGCCCCACATAGGCCTTCACCGCGGCGACCGGCCAGGATTCTATCCCAAATGCGCGCGCGACCTGGTCGAAAATACGCGACTCGGTCACTCGGTTTTGCGGTGTGCTCGATNNGGCGCCGAAATCGATTTTTTATAACCGTCCGCGTTGACAAAAACGCCGGGGACCGCCGCGTAAATATCGGCACCAAGCTGCAGCGCCAGCTCGTCATCCATCAGCATGACATATTGGCCCGACTCGCCCAGGGTAAAACCGCAGTTTTCTCCGAACGGCCGGCTCGCCCGCCGGTAGTCGATCACGCTGCTGCCCGTGAGTCGCCGCAAGTCAGCGTCGGTGGCTAGGGCGCTCATGGCCGCGTAACCGTCTATGATTTCCGGAATTATGGGAGCCTCGGCGCTGCCGACCAGGACAACCCGCCGGCGCCCGGCCTTGATGTCATCGACACCCGCGCGCAAATTGTACAGGAAGGTGGCGCAGGCTCCCGTCACACCGCCCGTGGCGCCCACGCTGCCGAGAAC
>DJFO01000209.1:906-5473 GCA_002432555.1 Marinagarivorans sp. UBA5870 | reverse complement strand
GCACGTTCAGCCGGCCGCGGTGCGCCATGCCGATCACCATCTCTTTGGCGCCGTAGGTGCCGGCGCGTTTGATGGCTTCGTCCAGCATGGGAATCAGGCTCTCGCCGCCCTCCAGGCCGAAGCGTTTGGTACCCGGGTATTTGCTGTCCAAATGGCGCTCCAGGCCCTCGGCCGCGGTGAGGCTCTGCAGCAGGGAGAGCTTGTCCGCCGGGTCGAGCACCGCCGTGGAACGTTGGCTTTCGAGGCGGTTCAGCAGCCACTTGCGCTCGGCGAAGTTGGTGATGTGCATCACCTCTGCGCCGACAGTGCCGCAATAGGTTTTTTCCAGGTCGGCAATAATGTCGCGCAGGGGCGCTTCCGCCTTGCCGAAGGACAGGTCGCCGGTTTGAAAGATCACGTCGAGGTCGGCGCTCGTCAGGCCGTGAAATTTCAAATCCAGTTCAGCGAGGTCGAACGGCTTGACGAGCCCGAGGGGATCCAGTTTCGCCTTTTTGTGACCGCTCAGGCGGTAGGCGTTGACCAACTGCACCACTTCCACCTGCTTGCGCTCGTATTTCACGTCGCTGGCGCCGGTGCCGGGGGCCAACATCGGCCGGGAGCGGTTTTTACCCAAGAGCTCGAAAAACTCGATGATGTCGGAATGGGGAACGTCATTGCTGATGACCCCGTTCACCCTGGGAAGTTGTTCAAAATAAGTGCGCCACTCGCTCGAAACGGAAGTGGGATCGCGCAGGAATGCCTCGTACAAGCCCTCCACATAGGCGGCATTGCCGCCGGATATATGGGAGGTGCTCCAAAGAAGTTCCATTAAACTCTGCTGCATTTTTGTCCACCGTCATGTCGCAAACTGAGGGGTTGGTATTCCCGCCGGCGGCGCGCCGGGGCGCGCCTTTTTCGTAAACAACTCAGTTCTTGGGCTGTTCTGATGATCGCCGGCCCGACTGCCGGCGCGTTACGCCCCGCGGGTGGGGCATCTTATCTCTTGTTGCTTTCTGCTTTCTGCTTTCCGCTTTCCGCTTTCCGCTTTCTGCTGCGGGGCCTGCCGTAATTTATCGGCAGCCCTATTGGCTGGGGCCGCTGCCCGCGCCTTAAACTCCGCGCTGCAATAACATATTGCGGATATGACCGATCGCACGAGTGGGATTCAAACCCTTGGGGCATACGGCAACACAGTTCTGAATCCCATGGCAGCGGAAAACGCTGAAGGGATCATCCAATTTGCCCAGACGGTGCTCGGTCGCGGTATCGCGGCTGTCGGCGAGAAATCGATAGNNGGCGGCGGGGCCCAGGTACTTCTCACCGTTCCACCAGTAGCTGGGGCAGGAGGTGGAGCAGCAGGCGCAGAGAATGCATTCATACAGGCCGTCGAGCTTGGCGCGGTCCTCGGGGGACTGCAGGCGCTCGATCGCCGGAGCGGGGTTGTGGTTCTGCAGATAGGGTTCGATTTTGCGGTACTGCTCGTAGAACAGCGACATATCGATGACCAGATCGCGGATCACCGGCAGGCCCGGCAGCGGCCGCAGCACCAGCTTGTTATTTTTCACACTTTCCGAGAGCGCCGTGACGCAGGCGAGACCATTTTTACCGGATATGTTCATGCCGTCGGAACCGCATACGCCCTCGCGGCAGGAGCGGCGGTAGGCCAGGGTCGGGTCCTGCGCCTTCAGCAATTCCAGCACATCCAGCACCATCAGATTTTTGCCCTGGGTGTCCACCTCATAGGTTTTCATATAAGGGGCTTTATCGGTTTCCGGATTGTAACGATAGACTTCGACTTTCAACATATTCGGACCTTTACTGCACTCGAATTAATAGGTGCGGATTTTCGGCTCAAATGCGGCCATGGTTTTTGGAGCAAAATTCACCGCGCGTTTGCCCACCCGCTTTTCCTCCGGGAAGTACAAGGAGTGGCACAACCAGTTCTGGTCGTCGCGCTCCTGATAGTCTTCCCGCGCGTGGGCCCCGCGGGATTCTTTGCGCACTTCAGCCGTAATGGCGGTGGCTTCGGCAACTTCAAACAGGTTTTGCACTTCGAGCGCCTCAATGCGCGCGGTGTTGAAGGCGTTGCTCTTGTCCTGCAAGTCGATGTTTTCCACCCGCGGGCGCAGCGCCGCCAACTGTTTGATGCCTTCCTGCATGTATTCGCCTTTGCGGAACACGCCGAAGTAGTTTTGCATGATGGTCTGCAATTCTTTGCGCAACACCGCCGAAGATTCGCCGGACTGGGAGCGGTTCAGGCGGTTGAGGCGCGCCATGGCGGCCTCTAGATCGCTGTCGCTCGCTGGGCGGAAATCAATGCCTTCCCGCAGCGCCTTCTCGATATACATGCCGGACGCGCGACCAAACACCACAAGGTCGAGCAGAGAATTGCCGCCCAACCGGTTCGCTCCGTGGACAGATACGCAGGCAACTTCGCCACAAGCATAGAAGCCCGGAATGATTTTGTCCTTGCCGTCGGCGTCTTGCGACAGCGCCTGACCGTGGATATTGGTCACTATGCCGCCCATCATGTAATGGCAGGTGGGTACGACGGGAATCGGTTCCTTAACCGGATCCGCGTGCGCAAAAGTGCGCGACAATTCCAAAATACCGGGCAATTTTTCATTCAGGGTCGCTTCACCCAGGTGGTCGAGCTTCAAAAACACGTGGTCGCCCGCGGGACCGCAGCCGCGGCCCTCGATGATTTCGAGGATCATGGAGCGCGCTACCACGTCACGGCCCGCGAGGTCCTTGGCGTTGGGCGCATAACGCTCCATAAACCGCTCGCCGTTTTTGTTGACGAGGTAACCACCTTCGCCGCGGCAGCCCTCCGTCACCAGTACACCGGCGCCGGCAATACCCGTCGGGTGGAACTGCCACATCTCAATGTCTTGCACCGGAAAGCCGGCGCGCAGGGACATGCCTATGCCATCGCCCGTGTTGATGTGGGCATTGGTGGTGGAGGCGTAGATACGGCCGGCTCCGCCAGTGGCTAATACGGTCGCCTTGGAGCGGATGTAAACCGTCTCACCGTCTTCCATATTGATGGCGATGACGCCCACCACGGCGCCATCTTGGTTTTTCACCAGGTCCACCGCAAACCATTCGTTCAGAAAGACGGTGTTGCTGCGGACGTTCTGCTGATAGAGCGTGTGCAAGAGGGCATGGCCGGTGCGGTCCGCAGCGGCGCAAGTGCGGGCCGCCTGGCCACCGCGTCCGTAATCCTTGGACTGACCGCCGAAGGGTCGCTGGTAAATGCGGCCGTTGTCGGTGCGGGAAAAAGGAAGACCCATGTGCTCCAACTCAAAAACGGCTTCCGGGCCGACAGAGCACATATACTCGATGGCATCCTGGTCACCGATATAGTCGGAGCCCTTGATGGTGTCATACATATGCCAGCGCCAATCGTCGTTGGGGTCGGCGCTGGCAATAGCGCAAGTAATGCCGCCCTGGGCGGAAACGGTGTGCGAACGGGTGGGAAATACCTTCGTGACGACCGCGGTTTTGAAGCCGGACTGCGCCATTTGCAGGGCCGCGCGCATACCGGCGCCGCCGCCACCTACTACAATGCCATCAAAACTGATCGTGCGCATATTAGCCATCGCGATTAAAACCCCCACAAAATTTCAAAACCCCAAACGAGGTAGGACAAGGTAACGATTGCGTAAGTACTCAGGGCGACAATACGCAGCGCCAGGGCTTTGCCGCCCATCATGCGCTCCGTTACGTAGTCCGTCAGCACTGCCCAAAGCCCAATCCAGCCGTGCCCGGCCATGCTGATCAGCGCGAGCAGGCTGAAAATGCGCATCCACAGTTGGTCGAAGAGTTGGCGCCAGGTGGCGAAGTCGAGATTCGGGTTGGCCGCTATGAACGCGACTATGAAAATGGTGTAGGCCGCCAGCACTATTGCGCTCACCCGCTGAAACATCCAATCGAACAGCCCGCTTCGACCCAAATTGGTTACCGCCGTTACCATGCCAACCACCCCGCTGCTGCCAGAATCAGAACTATCGCCAAGGTCAGCGCCACTTTAGCGCCGCGTTGGCCGCCTTTGAGCGACTCACCTATGCCAAGGTCCATGAAGATGTGCCGGATGCCCATCACCAGGTGATACGCGAGGGCCGCCAAAACGGCCCAGAGAATCAGCTTGACCACCGGATTGCCGAGCAGCTCGCGCAAGTCGTTGAAACTGTTCTCGGACGCCAGGCTCGCATCGAGCATCCAAAGCAGGACCAAAATGCCGCCGAGCAGAACCACGCCCGAAATTCGGTGGGTAATGGAGACTATGGCCGTGATGGGGAACTTGATGGTCGAAAGATCTAAGTTGACAGGTCGTTTCTTGTTCACAGTATGTCTGTACCTTATATAGGGGTTGCGCTCTGGATTACCGGATCCATCTGCTTCCGTATAGCGGTCTATCTAGCTGTTCGGGTTACAACTGCTCTTCGTTTTAGGGGGCTGCGAACGACTCGGGGAGCCGGGAACGGGAAGGCCGCACATTGGTGCTTCTCGCCCCGCTCGAACAGCCACTACGCGGGAGGAGTTATGAGGAAACAAGCGCCACTACGCCTCTCAAAAACGCGCGGAA
>DJFO01000209.1:530-880 GCA_002432555.1 Marinagarivorans sp. UBA5870 | reverse complement strand
GAAGTAGACTTTTTCTCTTTTTCCGCACCCAACGCTATCCGAGTGTCGCGGCTTTTCTCTATACTACGCCCCGCGCGGGAATAAACGTTGCATTGACGATGGACGTTTTAGTGCACCCCCCCACCGGTGGCACAATCTGGTCGGAAATTCTTTTCCGGGGTTACGTACCGCTGATACCTGTTTACCAAGACTATTGGTCCGAACCATCCCGATGGTAATGACGTATCAGCAAAGGCGGATCTGCAGACCGTTTGTATGCTCTATCCTTAAGAAAGCTGGCGAAGGCCCCACCCCCGCGCGGCACGCTTTAGTCCTCAATAATTGCTACAGGAGTCCGTAATGACTGATAA
>DJFO01000209.1:254-486 GCA_002432555.1 Marinagarivorans sp. UBA5870 | reverse complement strand
CGTTTCCACCGCGTCATGTGAATCGAAAATAACTTACATAGATGGCGACAACGGCGTGCTCCTGCACCGCGGCTTCCCCATCGAGGTGCTTGCGGAAAAGTCGGATTACCTGGAAACCTGTTATCTCCTGCTGCACGGGGAACTGCCCACCCAGACGGAATACGAGGAATTCACCCACGCCATTACGCACCACACCATGGTGCACGAATCCATCGCCCGGTTTTTCCAGGGC
>DJFO01000209.1:0-162 GCA_002432555.1 Marinagarivorans sp. UBA5870 | reverse complement strand
GCGAAGATGCCGACCCTGGCTGCCATGTGTTACAAGCATCACATCGGCCAACCGTTTATGTACCCCAACAATCGTCTGAGCTACGCCGAAAACTTTTTGCATATGATGTTCGGCACACCCTGCGATGACCCAATGGTGAATCCGGTGCTGGCCAAGGCCATG
>DJFO01000380.1:10070-10694 GCA_002432555.1 Marinagarivorans sp. UBA5870 | reverse complement strand
GGTCTGTCCTACACCCGGTTCGAGGTGGCAAACCTGGAATTACCGGAGAGCGTTGAGGCCAAGACCGGCGAAATTCCCGTGCGAGTAACGGTTAAAAATATCGGCAAGGTTCCGGGCGCGGAAGTGGTACAACTTTATCTGGGTGATGTGGAGGCGAGTGTNNGCGCGACCGGCGAAGGAGCTGAAAGGTTTTCAAAAGGTTTTTCTGCAGCCAGGAGAGCTCCGACAAATCACGCTGCTGCTGAAACAACGGGATTTGGCTTTTTGGGACGTGACCGCGGATGAATGGCGAGTCGAGCCAGGTGAATTCAAAGTAATGGTAGGTGTTTCGAGCGCCGACATCAGGAGCACTGGCAGCTTCCAGTACCGGTAACCCAAGGCTCTTTAGGGTCCGCTGCAGCCGGTGGCGGCGACGGCAATGGCGAANNCAGGATAATGCGGAGTTCGGCTAAGGCTGCAGCGCGCCGGTCCCGCAATACGTTGAGCTGCAAAAACAACGCATCGAGATAGGCTCCCTGCCCATTCAAGATGTCGTCTGCGATGGCCCGATAATTAAATAAAACGACTTTCACCTTAGCGCCCAACATGGCGCTGGAAGTTGCTGCGGCAGAATCCGTATCGGAC
>DJFO01000380.1:294-9975 GCA_002432555.1 Marinagarivorans sp. UBA5870 | reverse complement strand
CGATCACCGCCGCTTCCACGCACAGCATCTTGCGGTATTCGCGAGCTTCTATGTCGGGCAGTTTGCTCGCGGCTTCTTCTCCAGGGTTCCAGACGACCACCTCGGTGAAGCCCTGGGCTTGGATCTGCAGAGTGTCCGCGCCGTCGACCAAGCGCAATGGGCGCGTGCAGTCGAAAAATACCCGATCGATGGCGGTGGGAAATTCCAGAGAATCAGCCGCGTAAATCGCGCGGGCCTTGTGAAAATCCCCCCCGTTGTTATCCCAGTACGACAAGCCCCGCAGACCTTCCAGGTGAACGCGATGAACGTCGCTCACCGCAAAATAGGTGTGCAGTGCGGCGGTAAATTGGAAAGATTTGCTGTCAATATTTTCAACCACCAGCTGCATGGTCAGCTGGTCGCCGCTGAGTTGAGGAATAAACTGGGCGCGGAACTGGTGTGGCCACAGAGCCGTTGTCGCCGGGTCCGAACTTAAGCTGAAGCGGCAGTCGGCACCTGGACCCCCGACCAATTGCCACGGAGTCGTACGGGCAAAACCGTGGCGCTGCCCAGATCCAAAACCGCTGAATTGGGGAAATACCACCGGCACTCCGCCTCGAATGGCTTTGCCCTGTTCGAACTGAGCTTTAACGCTGAGAAACATCCATTCCCGACCGCGGCTGGTTTTCCATGACGTGAGATGGGCGCCGTAGGCATAAACTTCAGCGGTTGCGCCGCCCTGTTCGCTGAGGGCAATTTTGGCGAGGTCGCCGCGGCCCGTCTGCCATGGAATGTCATTGCTCATAAGTCATTGCTCATAAGGTGTCTCGATTGATTTTGCTGCTTCGCCGAAATGTTCAACGGGTTTCTGCAGGTGGTTCGGCGCCCACAAGGCGAAAGCCTCCTCTGTCACAATGGCATGGCGGCGGGCGAGGGCGGCGCGGTCATTATCATAACCGCCGCCTATCACCGTGGCGACGGGCAGCCCCGCGTTTTTACAGAATTCCAGGACGAGCCGATCGCGCGCGCGGATGCCAACGAGGCTGATTTGCAACAAGCCCAGCGGGTCCCCGCTGTAGATGTCCACTCCCGCGTCGTACAGGACTAAATCCGGCCGGCTGGCAGCGACTGCCTGGCGCAGTGTTTCCGCCACTATCGCCAGATACTCAGCGTCCGCCGTTCCCTTGGTTACCTCGACATCGAGATCGCTGCGGGCTTTGCGGGCCGGAAAGTTTTTATCGCAGTGCACGGAACAGGTAAACGCGCGCGGTTCGCCGGCGAGGATCGTAGCGGTGCCATCCCCCTGGTGCACGTCGCAGTCAAAAATGAGCACGCTTTTTATCCTGTCCTGAGCGAGCAGGGTCAAAGCCGTGACTGCAAGGTCGTTTAAGATACAGAAGCCTGCGGCAAAATCCCGCTGCGCGTGGTGCGTACCGCCGGCGAGATGGCAAGCAATCCCGTTTTGCAAGGCCAAGCGGGCAGTGAGTAAAGTGCCGTTGGGCGAAATCAAGGTACGGCGCACTAACTGTTCGCTCCAGGGCAGCCCCATGCGCCGCAGCTCCGCCGGCGATTGCTGATTGTGGATAAACCGCTGCAGGTACCGCGGACAATGCGCAAGCTCGAGCACGGGCGGGCGGGCAGTGCCGGGTCGATAGGTGTTGGCCGCCGTCGCCAGGCCCTGCTGCTGGAGATAATCGTGCAGCAGCTGAAATTTTTCCATGGGAAAACGGTGGCCGCTCGGTAAGCTGTAGCTGTAATGCGGATGTGTTATGAGTGGTATGGTCATGCGAATAAATTTTGGCGCTGCCGTTGGCATTAGGCAACCCCGACTTTTGCCGGCACACTTCAACCCGCCGAATTCCGCGGCTAGAATGCGCTTCTCCACCCACTCCCTCGGCGAAGGGACTATCTATCTATGGCGAATTTCAAAACGCACCTACAGGTTGCGAGCATCGGCAGCGGATTAGCCTGTTCCTTATTTTACAGCGCCGGGCATTTGTCCTCGGGCGAGGCTTTCCTCTGTTGGATCATGGGAACCTTGGGCGGCATTTTGCCGGACATAGATTCCGATAACTCCCACAGCCTGGGCATATTATTTGGGGCGTTCAGTATTATTGCGTGCGGCTTTACTGCGGTGGCCTGGATNNGAAATCTGGCCGCTGGCGTGGGTTTGGGGTGCATGCGCCCTGGTGTTTTTTCTGGTGCAGTTTGGCGTGCGCCATTTATTTGCCCGTTTTACCGTGCACCGAGGTATTTTTCATTCGGTCCTGGCCTGTCTGTTATTTATGTTCCTGGTCGCCGCGGGCGCGGCCTTTTTAGGTGCGAGTGGGACCACCAGCTGGTTTCTCGCCATATTTTTGGGGTTCGGCTACTGTGTCCACTTGTTGCTGGATGAAATCTTTGGAGTGGATTTCATGAACGTGGCCATAAAACGGTCCTTCGGTAGCGCGTTCAAGTTGTTCGATTACCAGAATATGACCAGCTCGGGGTTTATGGCCGTGGGGGTTATAGCGGCTTATTTTCTCACGCCTTCTTACGGGGAATTTTTTTCCATTGTGTTCGACAAAAGGACCTATCTGACCTTGGTGGCCCAAATGTCGCCGTAGCACCTCCTTCCGCCATTCCCGCCCGTCCGTCATTCCCGCGCAGNNTCTCGAGAAGCTGAAGGAGGCGGAACAGTGATTTCCCGCATCCAGTCCGTCCGTCATCCCCGCGCAGGCGGGAACCCCAGGGAGCGGAGCCCCATTCTCCTGGATCCCCGCCTGCGCGGGGACGACAGGGTAGAGGCGGCCGTTGGGGTGATTTGACGCTGTCGGGATATACCCAGTTTTGAGCGATAGGGTCGTGCCGCGCCGCCGCGTGGATTTAATGCCAAGAGTCTTGCCTTAATCGCCGCGCCTGATATTATGTGCGCCTTCTCGGCCAGGGAGCTTGTGCCGGAACGGATCCATGCACTAGGGATAGGTGAGGTGCCCGATAGATGAGGTACCAGGATCCACAGTTATGCACCCGTAGCTCAGTTGGATAGAGTAGGTGGCTTCGAACCACTTGGTCGGGAGTTCGAGTCTCTCCGGGTGCGCCAAATAAAAAAACCCTCGCCGAAAGGCGGGGGTTTTTTATTTGCAGCGCCTGAAGAGTAGGTAATGACGCTGGAAGCGAGCAGGCTACCAGGCGCCTTGGGGACTGCCTAAAAGCTCTCCTCGTGCCCGCAAGGGGACCCAGGTATGGACCGTGCGACTGGATTTGCGCCTGCGCGGGGTGATAGTGCAAGCAGTAAGCTGTTTGTCTCGCTCGGGCTATAGGACCTCGGCCTGTCGAGGGATTCAGACACTCTGCTTTGCCGGCGCCACCACAAAGTTATCCCGCCCGCTGGCTTTTACGGCATAGAGACTTTCGTCAGCGCGCTTCATCAGATCCGCCGCGGATTCGGTGCCGTCGCTTATGGCTGCACCTATGCTCGCGGAGGGACTGCATTCCCGCCCATCGTCGACGGTCACCGCCGTTTTCAAAGTATTGCGCAGGCGGGTCAGCTGGCTGCGCAGGCCCTCTTCCGACTGCACATCCACCAGCACCAGGGTGAATTCGTCGCCGCCTAAACGCGCGACTGTGTCGACCTCCCGCACGGAGCGCACCAGGCGCTGAGCGGTTTCCTTGAGCAACATGTCGCCGGCTTGGTGGCCGAGGCTGTCGTTGATCTGCTTGAAATAATCCAAATCCAAATACACCAACGCCATCTGGGTTTTATTGCGCCGGCTATTGCGCAGAGCTTGTTCCAGGCGCTCGAGGAATAGGCGGCGGTTGGCGACGCCGGTGAGGTCGTCCTGAAACGCCAGTACCTCGAGGCGCGTGCGCTCCTGCTGTAGCTCGATCACCAGGCGGTTCAGGGCAGAGGTCATCTCGTTTTCGACGTCCGCCTGCTCCCGCACGTCCAGGTTTTTCTCGCGGATCACCCGCCGGGCAATTTCCGCCAGGTGCTGCAACTGCTTCTGCCGCGTGAGTTTGCGCTCCTGCGGCGATTTCTGCTGGTTGCCTTCTAAAACGGTGGAGGGGACGTAGATGCCGCCTTCGAGCACCAGTTGGATTGCAGCGACTATATCGTCCGGGTCAAGGTTCTTTTGAATAAAACCGCTGGCGCCGCTGCCGAGCGCGCTGAGAATTACCTGCGGGTCGTCGCGCCCGGAAACCATAGCAATGGGCAGCGCCGGGTCGCGCTGCTTGAGCTGGAGAAGTACGTCGAGGCCGTGGTCGGCACCCAGGTGGTAGTCGAGCAGCACCAGGTCGATGTCGGCATGTTGCGCCTGCATCTGCAGCGCTTCGCGGCCGGTCGCCGCGTGCAGGATCTGCTCAAACTGACCCTGGCCGGACAGCAGCATCTCCAGCCCGTGGCGAAACAGGCCGTGGTCGTCGACGAGGAGCACTTTCATCCGGCGAAGGCACCTGTGCGCGTCTTATGGGTTTCGAAATTCATCTGAAAACCTGTGGACCTTGGGGGGGCGGCGACCGGCCGCCGGCTGACTCATAGGCAGCGGCGCCGCGGCGATCCCATAAGAATGGTGTAGCAGCCCCGCCTTGGCAACCTCCAAAGAGAAGGGACCCGCGTCGAGGCTTGGTGGTGGCGAAGTTTTGACTTATGCTGCCGGAGCGCGTCCGCCGGTTGCGCGTGCGGCGCAATTCCGCCATAGGCGTCCCTCCCGCAGCGCCAACTCGGAGTTCCGCCCTGCCGAGAAATGGGAGTGGTCTATATTTATAAAAACACTAGGGGCCGCTGAAACCGAAAGGTTGTCACCTCGCTTGGGTAACAGGCATTGCCGCGCCTGTCCCGTCGCAGAGTCGTCCTTGTCCCAAGACCAATAACATAGACGCTAATGCAATTTTGGATTAATGGTTTGTTGACACGACTGTTGGTGGTGCTCGTTGGCCTCTGCCTAGCAGTGGCGGTTGCCGCCCAGAACCTGAACCCGGTGCAGGACGATCTTCGGCTGCGGGTGGTTTCCTTTAGTCTCACCGGGGTAGGCCGGCAAGGCCCGCGCGCGCCCGAGGTGGCGGAGATCAACCGGCGTCTCGCGCTCGAGCGGGCGCGTTTTGCCGAAACCATGACAGTCGACCAGCTGCACCAGGTCGCCGATGCCCTCACGTTGTTCCTGCGCAGCAGCGGCTACGTGTTCCACACGGTTTATTTGCCGCCCCAGCGGGTTGAGGGCGGCGTGGTGGAAATGCGGGTACAGGAGGGCGTTCTCGGCGGTGTCCATGTCATCAATCAAACCCGCTGGCCGGACCGGAATTTTCAGCGGCCGTTTGACCGGCAGATCGGCAAAATTCTTTACGGCCCCGAAGTGGAAGAGGTAGTACAGGCACTCAAAGCCCAGGGCGGCTTCCGGGTGTTCGCGTTTTATTCGCGCGGCAAAAAAAGCGGCGATGCCGTGCTCAACTTGCGGGAANNGACAAACGTGCCTATAGCCTCCGCGCCGACAATTACGGCAGCCCCGCCAGCGGCGAACACCGCGCGATTCTGCAGTTCTCCGAATACCAACTGACCGGGCATCACGACCGCCTCGCCCTCGCGGTGCTCCAGGCAGTCGACGGCGTGGCCAACACCTATGGCAGCATCGCCTATCAATTGCCCTTCGGCCGGCTGAATTACGCTTGGGACATTAGTGCCAGCAACAATCAATTCGAGGTAGGCGACCGATTTGCCGCCCTCGGCTTGGAGGGTGACGCCAGCACCTTGCGCACCGGGCTGACCGCGTTTACCCGTCACAACCCCGCCGACCGGGGCAGTTGGCGCCTAGGTGCCTACGAGAAACGCAGCAACCTGGAGGCGGCGGCGACCACGGTCGCGGATGAGCGCAGCCGAGCGGTTACTTTGCAGTGGAGTAAAAATCTCCAGTCCGCCGCCGGCAGCGCGGTGGCCAACAGTCTTCTGGAATACAGCCGCGGGGAAACCGCGGTGGACGGGCAGCCGGATGGGGAATTCAACAAGCTGGACTTCAGCCTGTTGCTGGCCAAGGGTTTGGGACAGGGCCGCTGGCGCAACCTTTGGCAGCTCAACACCCGCGGTCAATACAGCGACGAAATTCTGCCCTCGATCGAGGGCCTCAGTTTGTCCGGCGCTTATGGGGTGCGCAGTTTCGCACCCGGCCTCTTTAATGCCGATAGCGCTGTGCTTACCGCTCTCGAGTGGCGCTGGCCGAATCTGATCGGCGCGGGCAGCTGGCGGGTAGAGCCATTCCTGTTTGCGGAATATGCCTATGGCCGCAAGGAAAACCTGCTGGAGCAGAAGCTGGATGCGGAGCTTTCCGGCACGGGTGCGGGATTGAGTTTCGGCTGGGGCCGACACCTCAGCGCCCAGGTGGTCGCTGCCCAGTCCGCGAGCGGCGAAATTGACGGGGTGGAGGTAGAAGATGATAACCAGGTTCTGTTCGAAATCCGCTGGCAGTAAGTGCGCGCCGGTGGGAGCGGGCCGCGGCCGCCCCGGGAGCGTCCGCAAACTCTACGCGGCTGTCCTGGTCGCCCTGTCCGGGGCGGCGCACGCGCTGCCCGAAGGTGGTGCTGTGGTCGCGGGCGACGCGAGCATCAGCGTCAGCGGCGACACCATGGACATTCAGCAGAACAGCGAGCGGGCGATTCTTAATTTTCAGAGTTTCGATATCGCCGCTCAGCAAACCGTGAACTTTCACCAACCGGGGTCGGACGCGGTGGTGCTCAACCGGGTGCTCGGCGATCAGCTGTCGGAAATTCACGGGGCGATCAATGCCAACGGCCAGGTCTATCTCATCAATCCCAACGGGGTGCTGTTCGGTGCCGGGGCCCAGCTGAACGTGGGCAGCCTGGTGGTGACCACACTGGACACCACGGACGAAGATTTTCTCGCCGGGCGCGACGCCTTCGCGGGCGACGGGTCAGGCCGAGTGGAGAACCTCGGCGCGATTCACGCGGACGATCGGGTCGTGCTGCTGGCCCCGGAAGTCATC
This sequence comes from Marinagarivorans sp. UBA5870, assembly GCA_002432555.1. The sequence continues at coordinate 3,025 of DJFO01000380.1, read as the reverse complement.
AATCGCGGCGCAATCGAGGCGCCGGACGGTTCGATCACCCTGCGCGCGAGTCAAAAGGCCCTGTTACATACGCCGGGCAGCGATATCCCGATCTTGCTCGATGACAGCGAATTGATTGGCCAGGTTGTCAACGAAGGAACCCTGCAAGCGGGCGAGGTTGCCCTGGTGCTCGATGGTGCGAGCCGGCAGGGTGTTTACGATGCGGCGATCAACAACAGCGGCTTGGTGCGGGCGGTCCGCGCCAGCGGCGCGGGTGGGACTATTGAACTCTTGGCCGGACCAAGCGGCGACCTGGTCAATGAGGGCACCTTGAACGCCGACGCTGCGCAAGGTGCGGGTGGCCAGGTTTCTCTGCAGGCGGAGCGGATTGCTCACACGGGATCTGTCTCGGCGCGCGCGGCCGGCGAGGGGGCCGGTGGCAAGGTAACCGTAACGGCGGAGGACGCTATAGCTTTGCACGCGGGCGGTGCGGTGGACGTTAGCGCCGACCGCCGCGGCAACGCCGGCGAGGTGGTGGTGCTGGCCGAGCGGGCAACCTGGTTTGCTGCGGATGCCCGCATCACCGCAACGGGCGGCCGCGAGGCTGGCGACGGCGGTAACGTGGAAGTGTCGGGGCGCGAGTACGTGGGCGTGGAAGGTTTGGTGGACGTGGGGGCGGCGCAGGGAGAGGCGGGACTCTGGTACATAGATCCCACCAATATCGAGATCACCACGTCGCCCAATGCCGGCGGCTCCTTTGTCGGCAGCGACCCGGTCACCTGGACTTTTACCGGCAGCCCGCTCACTTCTCTGATCGATATCAACAGCCTGCGGGCGGCCTTAAACACGGGCAACGTGCGCATCGACACCGCGTCCGGAGCGGCCAACGTGGGGGACATCAGTTACAACGCCGACCTGGATATCAACGGCCTCGCCCCCAACCGCACCCTGACCCTGATTGCCAACCGCGATATCAGCATGCAGGGAGACTCCACCATCTTCGACAGCGCGCTGGGCGGCGAGGGGCTCAACGTGGTATTGACCGCCGGACGCAATATCACCTTCAACGGCGGCAGCAGTTTCCATGTGGGGACCGGCACATTCTCCGCAACCGCCAACAACAACATCATAGCGACCGATATCACCTCCACCGGTACCTCCCAAACCGCCATCACCTTGCGATCCATCAACGCCCAATTGATGGACGATGGCAATACGGGGACCAATCTGGAGGCGTTGACGGGCGGCATAGTGCTGAGCGCGACCACGGGCATCGGCAATATCGCCATGAATACCTCCATCGTCGGCCTCGAAAACACGGTGAGTGGCAATATCACCTACAACGCGCCGGGCGATCTCACCCTCACGACTCTGCGGATCGGCGACAATGCCACCGCTACTATATCCGCGGCGGGCAACCTGACTTACACCGGTGTCGCGGGGGGCAATCTCGACGGGGCGGCTAACGCGCAGATCAATCTCAGCGCGACCGGTACCGTGCTGTTCACCGGTCTGCTGGCCGACCAGACCGGCGCGGTGGACAACGATGTCGATATCACAATCACCGCCGGCTCGGGCTTCGGCATGAGCAGCGGGGCGGGCATCAACGCGGGCAGCGGCCTCATCAATATCACCACCGCCGCCGGCAACGCCAGCGTCACGGGTTTGTCCACCCTCAACACCCTGGCGGATGCCATCCAGATCTACGCCCTCAATGGCTCTATCCTCGATGCCAATCCGGCCGGTAAGGACCTCGACGTCCCAGACGGCGGTTTTCGCCTGCACGCCGGCGGCGACATCGGGGAGCTGCTGGTGGAATCCAATTATTTTGATGTGGTTTCGACCGGCGGCGATGTGACCTTACAGGAGGAGGCGAGCACCTCAGCGCTGCGGCTGGAGGTAACCGGCATTTTCCGAATCACGACCGGCAATCAGTTTTCTCTGCTTGACGTCACCTCCTTTGCCGCCGGCGGCCTTAACGTCGACGCGGTTGGCGACTTTGTGCTACCGGCAGCGGGTCTCAATGTGGCCGGGGATTTGACGGCGGTGGCGAACCGGCTGCGCGATGGGGATACCAACTTGACGCTCGGGGCGGTCAACGCCGATATCACCTTGAGGACTGCCAGCGCCGCGCAAACCTGGAATACCAGCTTCACGTCCCTGGTGGCCAACATCACCGGCGCCGGCGACCTGACTGTGGTGGAGAGCGACGCTCTCACCCTGGCCGGCCTCACCACTGCTGCCGCCGCGTCCATCACGACCGGGGGCAATCTCACTTTGACTGCCGCGCCGGCCGTCGCCGGAGATCTCACCCTGCGCACCGTCGGGGCGGGCGATCTGCTGCTGCCCGTCACCGGTCTCAGCCACGCGGGCAACCTGACCATCGACGCTCGCGATTTGCTGGACACCGACCGCGCCCTGAGTCTCGGCGCCACCGCCGCCAATCTCACTTTGCGCAACCCCGGCGGGCCGCACAGCCTCAATACTCAACTCACATCGCTGGCCCTCGACTACCAGGGTAGCGGGGCTTTCAATCTGGTCGACGCCGACGCTCTAACGCTTGTTTCCGCTGTAACCGGCGGCAATGCGAGCTTCAGCACCACCAACGCCGATCTGATCCTAACGGGAGCACCGGCGGTCGCGGGCGACTTGACGCTCGCCACCGTCACCAGCGGCGATGTGGTGATTCCCAACGCCGGTCTCGCTCACACGGGCAGCCTGAGCATATCCGCGGATGAGCTGCGGGACACGG
>DJFO01000380.1:0-135 GCA_002432555.1 Marinagarivorans sp. UBA5870 | reverse complement strand
ACGGGAGCACCGGCGGTCGCGGGCAATTTGACGCTCGCCACCGTCACCAGCGGCGATGTGGTGATTCCCAACGCCGGTCTCGCTCACACGGGCAGCCTGAGCATAACCGCGGATGAGCTGCGGGACACGGATGCC
>DJFO01000041.1:2118-9069 GCA_002432555.1 Marinagarivorans sp. UBA5870 | reverse complement strand
GATTCGCTCGCCGTGGCGGCGGCCACGCCTATGCTGACCGTGACCTTAAGTGGCGTCTGCGGCGCATCAAAAGTGTGACTGGCGATCTGCTGCCGGATTTTTTCCGCGAGCAGTCTGCCGCCGTGTCCGTCGACCCCGGCGCAGAGGAGCACGAACTCTTCGCCGCCCCAGCGGGCGATGTAGTCCGCTTGGCGGACGCATTGGCGGAAAACCCCGGCGACCTCCTGCAGAATGCGGTCCCCGCTGTCGTGGCCGCGGCGGTCGTTGATGCGTTTGAAGTGATCTATATCGATGAACAAGACACACAGAGATTTCTGCCGGCGCTCGGGCGCGAACCATTCTTTCGCGACTTGAGTGAGTCCCATGCGGTTGTGCACGCCTGTGAGGGGGTCTGTCGTAGACAGCAGCTGGTAAAACCGGCTGCGCCAGCGCAGTTTGACGTAGTGCGCCAGCAAATACCCGCTCAGGACGAGACCGCCGGCGTAAATGAGGTAGGCCCAGACACTGCGCCAAGGCGCCGGCGTCATGGTGATTTCCAGCGCCGGGCCTTCCTTCCACTGGGATTCGGCGGTGAAAGCCCGCACCCGGAAGACATAATCGCCGGGTGGAAGATTCGTGTAGGTGGCCGAATTGTTCTGGCCAGTGGTGTTCCACTCCCGGTCGAAACCCTCCAGCTTATAGGCATAGCGAATATTGTGACGCAGCCTGTAGTTCAGCGCGGAGAATTCCAAGGAAAACATAAGGTCGCGGTGGGTGAGCGCCAAATGGTCGGCGAACATAATTGCTTTGGGGGTCGGCGAATTAGGGCTGTCGACCCGCACCTCACGGTTCATGATCCGCAGGTCCGTCAACCAGAGCGGAAAATCCGCCGTCTCGCGCAACATGTTTTCCGGCCTAAAAATATTCAGCCCCTCGGCGCCGCCCGCATAGAGTTGCCCTTGCGAACTCAAAAGCACGGCGTGGCGGTTGAAGTTGTTGCCCGCCAAGCCGTCGCGGGCGTCGAACACCTGCGGCACCATGTCCGACTTTTTCAGCTTGACCAGACCGTTGGTGGTCAGCAGCCAGATTTGACCGTGGCGGTCCTGGACCGAGCCCGACACCGCCGGCGACGGCAGACCCTGTTCGATGCCCAAGTGGCGGAAGTCCTCGGTTTCGTGCCGATAAATGAACACGCCATTGTCCTGGCTGCCGACCCACAGGTCACCGTCGCGGTCCTGAAACAGCGAGGTCAGTCGATGGCTTTTCAGCGGCCCGGTCGGCTTGCCGCCGATTCGCCGCAAGCTNNCCGGCATTGGTCGCCATCCAGATGTTGTGTTCCCCATCTTCCAGCAGGGCCCAGACAAAGTTGCTCGCCAGTGAGTCCGGGTCGCTGTCCACGTGAGAAAAAAACTGAAACTGCTGGGTGTTGCGGTCGTACAACCCCACCCCCTCAAATTCGGTGGCGATCCACATGTTGTTATGGCTGTCCCGCAGTATGTCCCAGATGAACAAGCTGTTTTGTTGAGACGAGCCTTTCGGTCGAGTATCCAGCGGACGGAATTCCCGCCGCCGCAGGTCGAATGCCAGCAGACCGCCGGACCAGGTCCCCACCCAAAGCGTGTTCTCGTCGTATTGTTCGATGGAGAGCACCGCCTTGGCTGTGAGGCGCGTCTGCGGCCCGTACTGAAAACGCTCGAAAGTACCGTTTTCCGGATGCAGCAAATTCAAGCCGTCTTCGGTCCCCAACCAGATGTTGCCGCGCTCATCCTGGTGCAGCGCCAGGATGGACGAATGGCTCAGACTGTCCAGGTCGTCCGGCCGATGTTTGTAGTGGGTGATATGGCCGGTCGCCCGGTTGTAGTAGCTCACGCCGGAGGGGAATGTGCCGACCCACAAATCGCCGTTGCGGTCTTCGTACACGGTGCGCACCTGATTGGACGGCAGACTGGTATGGTCGTAGGGTCGGTGGCGTTCCGCGAAGAAGCCGGCGCCCGGGGCGTAGTGCACCAGGCCGCCCTGGTCCGGCGCCACCCACATGGTGTCCTGGCTATCGCGGAACACTTTCCAAATCACTCGGCTCAAAGGCGCCCGCGGCTCGCCGGACGGGTCGTTGAAATGGCTGAAAGTCTCGCCGTCGGTGGCCAGCACATTGACGCCGCCGCCGTAGGTGGCTATCCACATGCGCCCGTCGGCCGCCGTCGCGAGGGAGCGGATTTTATTGTGGGTGAGGCCGCCCGGTGCGGCGGCGATACTTTTACTGGCGCCGGTGGTGGGATCGAAAAGAATCAGGCCATTATCGGCGGTGCCCAGCCACAGTCGGCCCGCCGGGGCCTCCTCTATGGCGACCACATTGTTACCATCGGGCGGCCCGTTTTCCAGAAGGGGCAGGGCATAGGATTGGAGCCTCTGTCGGTCCGCTGAAATTCGATAGAAACCGCTGCGCAGACCCACGTACAAATTGTCAGCGGCGTCCGTGAAGAGCGCCAGCACGGTGCTCCTGGGCAAAGCGCCATCGCTCAAGTTGGGGTGACAGGTGAAATGATCGAACTCGGCCCGATAGGCGCATAGACCGGCTTCGGTGCCGACCCAGAGCACCCCGGCCCGATCTACCAAGAGGGCGCGTATGTAGTTGTGCGCAATGCTTTGCGGATCCTTCGGGTCGTGCCGGTAGAGACGCGTGTGTTGGCTGTCGTAGCGACCGAGACCGGTTTCGCCGCCGAACCAGAGAAATCCTTGCGCGTCCTGCACTATGTGATTGATGCCGCCCAGTTCCTGTGCCGTGTCCTGATTGTTGTAGTAGATCCCGTAAAACGTCATGGTGCGGGCGTTAAGCTTCCCGGGCAGCAGCGCGCAGAGGACGAGCAGCACCGGACCCAAAGTCGCAAGGTGGGACAAACGGAGTCGCTGCGGAGGAAAACGCCGGCGCGATGAGCCTGTGAAAAGCAGGAAAAAAGACAAACGAATTGCCGGAACCGAGTGAGAATTTTTGCTGGTTTTGCCTGCTTAAGCCTAGTTGCGACCCTGCGGATTTCAAGCGGCCACAGAGCGCCATAACGCGTGAAGGGTGCATGGTCGAAGGGGGTTCGACAGCGCGTCGAAGCAGGCTGTAACAATTGTAAAAGTCATTCAAATTCGACCTGTTAAAAATGATAATGATTATCAATAGGATTATGATTTGGATGATGTCTGATGATTTCCACCGCTCGCTTGCGCTCCTTTCCCGCCGTCCGCTTCGCCCTTGCCGCTGCGGCGCTCAGTGAAACCAGCCATGCTGCGACTTCGAGCGGTGGTGACGCGCATAAGTTGGAGACGGTCGTGGTGGTCGGTCAGGCAACCGCGCGGGTTTTGGATGCGGAAGCGCTTACCCGGGTACAGGCGGTGGACCTCGAAGACGTGTTCCGGTCTGAGCCGTCGGTCAACGTCGGCGGCGGTGCTGTGGGCATAGCGCAAAAAATCTATCTGCGCGGCATGGAGGACACGCTCCTCAATATTACGGTGGACGGCGCCCCCCAGACCGGTACGCTCTTTCACCATATAGGCCGCGTCAGCGTGGAGCCCGAACTGCTCGAGCAGGTCGAGGTGCAGGCCGGCGCCGGCGAGGCGACCAGCGGCGCGGGCGCCATCGGGGGTGCGATTCGCTTCAAAACCAAGGAAGCCAGTGATCTGCTGGAGGATGGCGAAGATTTCGGCGGTATCGTCAAAGGCCACTATTTCAGCAATGACGGCAACAAAGGCAGTGGCACCCTCTTCGGTCGCCTCGGGGAGAACTGGGGGGCGCTCGCCTCGGTGGTGCGGGTTGACCAAAATCTGCGAGAAGACGGCGACGGCCATGTTTTGCTGGGGACCGCGGCGGAGCAGCTTCTCGGGTTTGCCAAAGTGGACGGTAGCTTGACGGAATCCCAGTGGTTGACCCTCAGCTACGAGCAGCGCGAGGAGGAGGGAAAATTCGGCAGTAAACCCAATTGGTCCCTGCGCACGGCCGACGAGATACTTTATCCGGTTGAGGCCAAGCGTCGCACGGCGGTGCTCAACTACGGCTGGAATTTCAGCGAGCGCTGGTCCGTGGAGGTCGCCGCCTATCAGACGGTCAGTGAATTTGAGCAGGACCGGTTTGACCGCTGGGGCCGCTACGGCGCCGAGATGGAAACCAAGGGTTTTGATTTACGCAATACGAGCCTATTGGGCGATCACCAAGTGGTTTACGGCGAGGACTACCGCAAAGATCGCGTGTCGAGCCGCTATTTGGAAACCGACACGCCGGGTTGGAACTTTGCGTGGGATCCCACCGTGGTGCAGTTTGCCGAAGTGGGGTATGTGCGCGGCGCCTACCTCCAGGACCACTACCGCGTCCTTGAGCCGGTGCTGTTGAGTTTCGGGGCGCGCTACGATTCTTACGATTTCGAGCAGCTGACCTACACCGGCAGCGCCGCCAGTGACGAGATGAGCCTTAACGCAGGCATTGAATATTCGCCTGTCACCGAATTAACGGTGTCCCTCGGTTATGCCCAGGCGATGCGTGGCAAAGAGGTGGGTGATGCTTTCACCCTGGAACACCGCCCCGGTCGCCTCAGCGTGGCGCCGAGTTTGAAGGCCGAGGAGGTCGTCAACACCGAACTCGGGGTGAACTACGACAACGGGCAATGGCGCGGCAAGCTCGCGTTTTATCGCACGGAAATCGACAAGGTGATTCTCGACCAAATCGGCACGGTGCAGCCGCAGGACGCCGTTTATTACGAAAATATCGGCACCCTTGAGATTCCGGGCTTGGAGGTGGCGGGCGGCTTCAGTCTCGCTCGTGTCGACCTCGATCTCGCCTACAGCCGCGCGAAGCCAGAGTTGAACGGCGACGCCCTCGAAGCCTACGAGCACAACGGGCTGGGCAGTGCGGCCGGCCCGAAATGGGTGTTAAAACTCCATTACAACCTGAGCGACCGCCTGAAAATCGGCTGGTTAACGACGGTGGTGGAAGATCTGAACCCTATCGAAGTTTTACAGCGCAATCGCGCCCTCGGCTGGGTCGACGAACTCGAAAGTGTCGACAAACCCGGCTATAGCGTGCACGACCTCTATGTTGACTGGCTGCTTTTGGCCGATGACCAATTGCGCCTCACCCTCGCGGTGCAAAATCTGCTCGATGAAACGTACCGCAGTCACTCGAGCGTCGCCGACTACAGCCATATTCCCGACTACGAAGGCATAGTCGGGGTCAATGAGCCCGGCCGGGACATAAGGCTGGGTCTCGGTTACAGGTTCTGAGCGCAGCCATGCAACTCTATCAATCCAACACGAGCCTTACCCTGGCCGACCCGGCGCGCCTGCTGCGCCGATTGAGCAACCACTTCCGCCACAAGATCGCCGTGCTCGACGCTCAGGACTTTAGCCTGTTCGACTTTGGCATAGGCACCTGCGAACTGCGCAATGACGCAACGCAGCTGCACTGCGCCTGCGCGGCCGCGAATCTCCCGGATCTCGCCGCCATTGAAGAGACGATCGAGCGCCACCTGGCGGGCATGAGCGGCGCCGATGTGACAGTGGCCTGGCGGCCGCGAGCGTGACGGCGGCAATTGTCCTGACGACAGCGGCACCCACTCCCTACCGCACCTTTTTTCACTACCTTATCCCCTCGGTGGTCGGTCTTCTGAGCATCTCCACCGCCTCGGTGGTTGACGGTCTTTTGGTCGCGCGATTTATAGGGCCGGCGGGACTGTCGGCGATCAATTTGTTGATCCCCGCCATCACTTTTTATTTCGGCGCGGGCCTGATGCTCGCGGTCGGCAGCAGCGTGCGGGTCGGCCACTTGCTCGCCGCGGGTGAGGCGCGGCGGGCGGGGGCGCTGTTTGGCAACGCGCTTCTCCTGCTGGGATTATTTGCCCTCTTGCTGATTGCCGCCGGAATACTGTTGCGCGAGCCGCTGTTTGATCTGCTCGGCGCACCGGCGGAATTGCGGCCGCTGTTGCGGGACTATTTCGACGTGTTGCTGCCGGGTGTGCTGCCCCAATTAATTGCCCTGTTGTTCTATTACCATTTGCGCGGGGTGGGTTTTCCGCGGCGCGCGACTGCGGCGCTCGCTTTGGGAGCGCTGCTGAACATTCTCCTGGACTGGCTGTTCCTGTCGGTCTTGCGCCAGGGAATTGCCGCGGCGGCGGCCGCGACTGTGGCCGCGCAGCTGCTGCAATGCGGCCTGCTGTGGTTGTTGCTGTGGCGTCTGCCACACCGGCTGCCATGGCATCTGGACCTGCGGCGGCTCGGCGAAGTGGTGCGGGCGGCGGCCAACGGCTTCGCCGAGTTTATCAACGAGATTTCAGTGGGACTGGTGCTCGGCGCGCTGCATTGGTTGCTCCTGCGTGAAGCGGGAGTGGACGCCCTGGCGGGCTTTGCCCTCGTCAACTACAGCCTCTTCGTCAATTGCATGATCCACTGCGCCATAGCCGAGGTGGTCTACACGCTGATCAGCCAGCACGCGGGGCAGGGCGCTTGGACCCGGGTGTATTTTCGCGCGGGCGCGCAGGTAACCGCGGTGTTCGCCACGGCTTACACCGCGGTATTGCTGCTGTTGGGGCCCTCTTGGATCGAAGCGGTATTTTCCGCGGGCGCGGCTCGACACGCGTTGGAATATCTCCATTGGATTTGGCCGGCGTTTTTCGCTTGCGGTTTTAACTTGGTGTACGCCGCGCGCTTCACCGGACAGCAGGACGCGGCGGCGGCCTCGGCCATAGCGCTGTTGCGCAGTCTCCTGCTGCCCCTGGGACTTTTGGCGCTGTTCGCCGTCAGTCGCGCGCCCGTGCCTCTGGTGGTGGCGCTGCCCGCAGCCGAGTGGCTGACCCTGGCAGCGGCCGGCTTGCTCGCGCTCAAACGCGCACAACCCGCCGCCCCTTGCGCCGGTTTGCAACAATTGTAAAACTAAAAGATTCTGAGAATCATTATCATATAAAGTTGGCGGCTGAAACTGTCAGCAAAGGGCACAGCCATGGC
>DJFO01000041.1:0-2069 GCA_002432555.1 Marinagarivorans sp. UBA5870 | reverse complement strand
GAAAAAACCTCGTGCCAGGCTTTTATCATGGGTTACCTGCGTGAGGTGGACCCAGGTTGCCCCTGGACGCAACGGCAATGGCGGCAACGTTACCCAGACGCAACGCTCGAATTGACCGGGCAGCATTTGTTGGAGCTGCGCCTGCCGGCCCAGGACACCGCCCTCCTGTTGGATTTGCACTATAAATCCAAGGTCGGTTGCCACCAGATCCAGGCGATCTACGGCCGGCGCGGTAACGGCTGGGTACGGGAGAGCTATTGGAGCGCGCTTTTGACCCTGGTCAAGGAAATTTATCTGGGCAAACGAGTGCAGGTCGACGGCCCCGTGAAAACTCGCCAGCTCGAGTTGACCTACCGACTGACCGACAGCTTGCAGAATATGATCCGCTACCTCGAACGTTATCCGGACGGGATTGCGGACGTCGATAACTTTCTCGCCGCGGAACAGTGTCTGGTGCTGGGGCACTGGATGCACCCGACTCCCAAGAGCCGCCAGGGGATGGTTGACTGGCAACATCCACTTTTCGCCCCGGAATTCCGCGGCGAATTTGCCCTGCATTATTTTGCCGTCGACCGCACCTTGGTGTATGCGGGTGCGGCCGGCTCAGGTGCGGCCGGCGACCCGGATCCAGAGACCATAGTTTTTGACGCAGCCGGCTGGCCGCTGGAGACGCTGCAGGAAAATGAGGTGCTGCTGCCTTGCCACCCGCTGCAGGCCCAGTGGCTGCTCGCCCGCTCCGAGTTGCAGTGCTACTTCGCCAACGGCCGCATCCGCAGTCTCGGCGCCATGGGCCGCACCTTCAGCGCCACGTCTTCCGTGCGGACCGTCTACAGCGACGATTTCCCGTGGATGTTCAAATTCTCCATCCCGGTCAAGATCACCAATTCCCTGCGGCAGAACAAGCGTCACGAGCTGACCGCGGGACTGGTGATGACCCGGTTGTGCCAGGACCTGGATTTTTTCGCGCGCTTTTCCCGGTTCAGTCTGATTGCCGACCCCGCGTGTATGGCCCTGCAACTGCCCGGGCAGAAAGAGAGCGGCTTTGAATGCATTATTCGGCGCAATCCGTTCCAAGGCGCCGCCGCCGCGGGCAAATTGACCCTCGCGGCCCTGCTGCAGGATAACTGGCCTGGCGCCGGCGCCGCCGGCAATTCCGCCGCGCCCCAGTCCCTCTTGCAACATAAGTTGGAAGGCTTAGCTGCGCGGGAGGGACGCGGCGCGTTGGAGGTAGCCAAGGACTGGTTCGATGGTTATTGGGACTGCGCTCTCGTGCCGCTGATCCACCTGCTCGACAAGTGGGGCATCGCCCTGGAAGCACACCAGCAAAACAGTGTGCTCGACCTGGGAGACGGTTATCCGCGGCATTATTTCTACCGAGATAACCAGGGGTTTTATTTGGCGCGGACGCGCCAGGATACTCTTCTGCAGCGGCTGCCCGAATTGGCGGAAAGTCCCGAGCTGTTTTACGACACCGACATGATGCTCGACCGCTTCGGCTATTACTTGCTGATCAACCAGCTGTTCGCGGTGATTTACCGTCTCGGCCGCGACGGTTATGCGAATGAGGATTTTTGGCTGGCGCGTTGCCAGGCAAAACTGCAGGTTTTGCAGGGTGAACTCCATGATCTCGGGGCGGAGTTCATTCGCCGGGTTCTCGAGCGTCCGACGCTGCCCACCAAAGCGAATCTCCTCACGCGGGTCAACGATATCGACGAGCTCGAAGCGGAGTTGGAAATGGCGATCTATGTCGGCCTGCCCAACCCGCTGCAGTTAGCGCGCAAGCTGCAGCCGGCGACGGCGGTGGTGGAGTATGCCTGATACCGCGCTGGTGGAGCTGGTGGCGGACCCTTGCCGCGCGGCAGTGGTGGGCCCGACCGCTGCAGCGGCGCGGGTCGTGCGCCAATTGTTGGAGGCTCTGTTGTTCGAGGACTGCCTCGATGCGGTCGCCGTCCCGCATACCCAGGCCGGCGGGCACACTTTTTATTTCACCCTCGGACGCCGCCACTTCCAGTGCAGCGGCCGGATCCGCGGGTTTGGCCGCATCAGCCTCGACCTTGCCACCCTGGTGG
>DJFO01000422.1 GCA_002432555.1 Marinagarivorans sp. UBA5870 | reverse complement strand
CAGCCTGGCCGACATCGAGGCGGCCATCGACGCCTACGCCGCCCTCGGTCTGAAGGTGATGATCACCGAACTGGACGTGGACGTGCTGCCGTTTGACTGGAACGCCAGTAGCGCCGACTTGGGTAACCGCGCCGGATATGCCGCGCAACTGGATCCCTATATCCAGGGCCTACCGGAGCCCATGCAACAGCGGCTCGCCGAGCGTTATGCGGCCATCTTCCGTTTGTTTCTCCGTCACCGGGACAAAATCGACCGGGTCACATTGTGGGGGGTGAGCGACGCTACCTCTTGGCGAAATGATTTTCCTGTGCCGGGCCGCACCAACTATCCACTGCTGTTCGACCGCCAGTACCGCAAAAAGCCAAGCTATTTTGCGGTCGCGAATCTAAAGCGAGCAGATCAGAATTTCACGCAGTGACGGAGCTGTCTTGCTGACTATATCCCTGTCGGCTTAAATTTTAACCGAAGTGGCGGCGAGCTATAGGTCTCTAGACGAACGTCGGTTTCATTCCCTCGCTTAAATTCAAAAATATTGTGAACAAAAAATATCCGCTAAAGGAATGCCGCGCCGCAGAAGAACTTTTCCTTCCACGCATGCCCGATTTTTAGCTTGAAATTTGTCTTTACTTAACTCCGCTTTTGGGCTGCCAAAATTTTCCGGAAAAAAACCGAACGCACCGGTTGCTTCAAAATAGACTTGGACGTAAAGTCACGCAACAAATCGCGAATGCCGGGCGGGAGGGATTTCGTCTGACGGCACATGCGACGTGCTCCTGTATTCGAAAAATAATAAAAAATAGGTTTTGGGCTGGGATTCGAAGCGCCACCTTTGGCGCTTTGAATGGTAAAAAATCGTCAATTCAATTTTCCAATCACTAGCCGGCGATTTATTTACCATCACCAACAATTTAAAACCATACCCTGGGGAAACCGCGTATATGTTCAACAGAAATCGACTTTCAATGGCCATTGTGACCCTGCTTGCAACAGGCTCCAATCACGCTTTTGCACAAGAAAATTCAGCAGTAGACGAGGTGGTCGTCACCGGTATTCGGGCTTCCGCACAAGCGGCGATGGACATCAAACGTGAATCCGTGGGTGTGGTGGACGCAATCAGTTCCGAGGAAATTGGTAAGTTCCCCGACACCAACCTGGCAGAATCTCTGCAGCGTATCACCGGCGTGTCCATCAGCCGGCAGAACGGCGAGGGTGCCGAGGTGACCGTGCGTGGTTTCGGCCCAGAGAACAACATGATCACGCTAAACGGCCGCACCATGCCCTCTGGTACCTCCNNTCCTATGCGGGCGGCAGCGGCGCCGACAGCACCTCCCGCGCCGGCGGTCACCGCGCTTTCAACTTCGCCAACATAGCATCGGAAAATATCTCCGGTGTCGAGGTGTACAAAACCAGCAAGGCCAACATAGCAACCGGTGGTATAGGTGCGACCATCAATATCAAAACGACCCGGCCGCTCGATAATCCCGGTCTAAACGCCTCAGTGGGCGCCAAGGCCGTGATGGATACCACCAACCGTTACAACGACGACGTCACTCCGGAATTGTCCGGTATCGTCAGCTGGACCGATGATTCCGAAAAATTCGGTGCCGCCCTCGCTTTGAGTTATCAGGAGCGGGACTCCGCCTCTTCCGGCGTTACCGTCAACAACTGGAATATCGGGGTTTGGGGCGTAGACGATTTGTACAATCAAAACTCCATTCCCAACCCCGCCGACCGGGCCAACATCCAATTTGCGCCCCAGGAAGGCCAGCTGTACGCACGTCCCAACGACTTCCGATATGGCTTTTCCGATATTCAACGCGACCGATTAAACGGCCAGCTCGCACTGCAATTCCGGCCGATTGAAAAAGTCACCGCCACGCTCGACTACACCTATGCGGATAACGACATAGAAGAGCACCGGGGCGAAGTGACCAATTGGGTCCAAAACGGCTCCAATGTGGCGGAGATTATCTTTGACAATTCCCCCATAGCGACACCCCTCTTCATTACGGAGGCCTACCGAAATACCAACGGCTCTACGCGCACCGTTGATATAGGCTTCGAGCAGCAATTTCGAGCTCAGAGCAATACCTTGGACTCCATCGGCTTTAATCTTGATGTCCAAGTGACCGACTCCCTGAAACTTGTATTGGATGTCCANNGTTGCCATAGGTCTGGGTGCGCCGGTGGTTACCGATAAAACGTTGAATTTCACTCGCAGTATTCCCACCTATTCACACGTGACGACGGTTCCAGATAATGCCTTGACCCCGGAACATATTGGTTCTTCCATTCTGCGGGTGCGAGGATCCGGTTCGGTCAACGATATTACTCAAGTCAAGTTGGACGGCTCTTTTGAATTTGAAGACGGTCGTTTTGATTTTGGGGTGGAAAGTCGAGCGATGGAGATGAACGCCTTTCAAACCTCTGGCGTAAATCAGGCCCTGGGTAACTGGAACGTTGCCAACCCGGGTGAGTTTGCCGACAGCAATTTGCTGCGAACCATCAATGTACATAGCGAATTCGATGACTTTGACGTGAGCCAAAGCCCCGCCTTAGCATTTCGCGGCGATGCCGTTGCGCTGACGCAATACGCCATTGACCAAAATCTCTATCCAGGGACGGTACTAGCCGCTGCCGACACCTTTTCTTTCAAGGATCTGTTAGAAGAAGATACTATGGCGGTGTATGTCCAAACCGCCTTGTCGGGTGAGCTGGCAAATTTCCCCGTCAACGTGTTGGCCGGCATTCGATACGAGACCACCGACGTCAGATCGGAGAACCTGGTCAACCCCATTCCGTATCTGGTCTGGGAAAACGACAACGACTTTTCCGCAGGCCCGGCTGGAGCGGCAGTACCCTTCGAAGAAGAGTCCGATTACGACAATATGTTGCCGAGTCTGGACATAGACGTGAAATTCACGGATGAGATAACCGGCCGCGCCTCCTTCAGTAAAACCATAGCACGCGCCGGCTACGCCGACCTTCGCGCTGCCCCCGGAAACTTTGCGGCCAACGGGTCAACGGTCAACGGCTACGATCGCACCGCCGCGCGCGGAAACCCCAGCCTGTTGCCGCTGGAATCCGATAACCTCGATGTGTCGGTGGAATATTATTTCGCCGACACCAGCTACGCGTCCGTTGGCTTTTTTGAAAAGCGGGTATCCAACTTTGTCGGTACGGGGCAGGTATCCGAGTCGTTCTTCGGCATCCTCGACCAGACGAGTCCGGACAGCCCGCGAATTCAGGAGGCCATTGCAGACCTGACCGCCTTGGGTTTCCCGACGGACGACGTCAACCTATATGCCATGATGGTGCTTAACGAGCACCCCGAAGTCCTGGATGATTTGGATGTGGGTGATGTCGATGGCGACATGAATAGAACCGAGCCGGTTTTCCCGAACGGCGTTTATGAAGGCACAGGATTGCAAAAAGATTATCTGGGCGGAACTGCTGGGCTGGATATCATTCCAGAAACAGGAGATCCCATCTCCACATTCCTGACCAGTCGGCCGGTTAACGATAAAGAAGCCAAGCTCTACGGTGCCGAGGTGGCGTTCCAATACTTTCTCGGTGAAACCGGCTTGGGTTTCCAAGCCAACTACACCTTGGTGCGCGGCGACGTCCACTTCGATAACTTAGGTTTGCCAACCGAGAGTCAGTTTGCCCTCACCGGTTTGAGCGACACGGCGAACCTAGTGTTGATGTACGAGAACTATGGTGTGCAAGCACGTCTGGCGTATAACTGGCGGGACGAGTTCCTGGCGGAAGTTAACCAGGGGTCGTCACGTAACCCGCGTTATGTGGAAGCCTATCACCAGATCGACTTTAGCGTGAGTTACGACATTACGGATCAGCTCTCCGTGTCTGCCGAAGGTTTGAATATTACCGAAGAAGACAACCGCGAGTTCAGCCGCAACCGACGTATGATCCGCTTCGCCGACGATCTCGGCGCACGGTACCAGCTCGGCATCCGTTACGCGCTCTAATGCTTTAGAGTCATGTCCCATAAAAAGCCGCTCTAGCAGCGGCTTTTTTTTTGGTGGCTATTTCATAGGTTTTTGGCGGCGAGACAATTAGAATGGTCCGATCCGCAGCCATGCCCCAGTAACACAATCAGCGAACCCAAATGACCCAGTACGTACCCCTGAACAACGTCGATCACTTCCATTTAAAAGTGCTCGACCACTACAGCGCAGCGACCGGAGACAACAAGGCCGCCGTCCCGACTTTTCCCACGGAGTTCGCCGATATCCAGCGGGAATACCCGATTTTATTGGCGAAGGATCCGCAGACCGCGGACTTTCAGGCGGTGGCGCTGCTGGGGATTCAGAAGGACGAAAACTTGTTTCTGCAGGAGGACATCGCAAGGGGGTGGAAGGGCGCTTATGTTCCCGCTATAGTCGCGCGTGGCCCGTTTATTCTAGGCATGCGCGAGCAGGCGGATGGCGGTCGGGAACCCTTGGTCTATCTGGACCTGGACAGCGCCAAGGTGAGCAAAACCGAGGGCAAGCCATTGTTCCGGGAGTTTGGAGGCAACAGCGCTTACCTGGAATATATTACAAGGGTGCTTGGCGCGATCCAGCAGGGCACGGCGGTGGGCAAAGCCATGTATCGAGCCTTGGCCGAAATGGAGTTGATTGAGCCGCTGACCGTCAATATCGACTTGATCAATGGCGATAAACACAAGCTTGCGGGTTATTACACCATCAACGAGACTCGGCTCGCGAACCTGAGCGGAACCGAGCTGGAAAAGCTCAGCCGTGCGGGTTATCTGCAGGGCGTTTTTCTGATGGTCTCGTCCCTGTCGAACTTGCAGCGATTGATCGAAATGAAAAACGCGCGCCTCGGCAAACCGATTTGAATTCGACTCCATGACCGGCATCTTCCGCAAAACCAAGATTATCGACGGCTGTACGCCTNNCCGCCAACTTTCCCGGTGAATTGCTCGAATCGCCGGAACCCGTGGTGCTGAAAGGCCTGGTAAAAAATTGGCCGCTGGTGCAACTCGCGGAGTCGCCGGCCGCCGCCGTGGAGTATTTGAAAAACCGCTACAACGGTAAACTTTCCCTGATCAACCGCGGCCATCCGGGTATCAATGGGCGGTATTTTTATCAGGACGACATGCGCTCGCTGAATTACGATACCGTTAAGATGCGTGTGGACGAGGCCCTGGATATGATTCTGGCGAGCGAGCAGGATCCGGC
>DJFO01000286.1:7611-9416 GCA_002432555.1 Marinagarivorans sp. UBA5870 | reverse complement strand
TGTAGTGATCTAAATGTAGTGATCTAAATGTAGTGATCTAGGTGTAGTGATCTAGGTGTAGTGATCTAGATAAGTCCGGAAAAGCGGCGGTCCCATCGGCCCGCCGCCTCGCTCATCTTAGACCTTCAGAGTTTTACTGACCGGCAGATCGCGGACGCGGATTCCCGAAGCATGATAGATCGCATTGACGATACTCGGAATTACCGCCGGTAGCCCCGGCTCACCCACACCGCCCGGCGCTTCTTGCGAACTTACGAGATGAACAAACAGGGGTGGTACTTCCGGCATGCGCGCCACCTGGTAATCGTGGAAATTCGCCTGCTCGATTACCCCGTCCTTCACAGTAATCTGGCTGTAGAGCGCCATGGACAGGCCCATAATCATGGCGCCTTCCATTTGCGACTTCACCCGGTCCGGCGTCACCGCCAAGCCGCAGTCGATGGCCGTGTGCATTTCCAGTATCTTCACCTGCTTGTCGATCACCTGCACTTTAGTCGCCGCGGCGCTGTAGGAATTAAAACTGGTGGCGTAGCTGATGCCCCAGCCGTGATTGGCCGGCAACTTTTCCTCGAGTTTAATTTTGTCCGCTAGGGTATTGATCACGTTTTTCATCCGGCGGGTATTCACCGCGTAGGGGGCCGTCGGCTGGTCGTAGTTCGTCCAGTCCTTGAAGCCCTCGGGGCGCGGGTCGACGACACGGTCGTCGCCGAGCAGATTCAGCCACATTTGTCGGGTGCTGATGCCCGCTTTGACCGCAAGTTCATCGACGAAACAACCCAGCGCAAACGCGTTGTGAATATTTTGTACCGCGCGAAACCAGCCAATGCGCACGTGGGTGGACACCTTTTGTGTTTCACAACTCAGATGATTCAAGTTGAATGGCAGGTCCGCAAAACCCTGCGCGAGCAGGCCGCTGCCAGGCTGGTCGGTTGCGCTATCGAAAGTCCAACCGATCGGCGGGTGGACGACCCGTTGTACCCAAAAGTCCGCGCTCTTTTTGCCGGTCAGTTCCGCTTTGAAATAATTGGCCGCGACTGCGTGATAATACCCGTGCTTCACGTCGTCCTCACGGGTCCAAATTACCTTGACCGGCCGGCCGGTCGCTTTGGCCAACTCCACCGCTTCCAGAGTGAAGTCGTTTTTGCCTTTTCGCCCGAACGCACCGCCCATCAAGGTGACGTTGACCTCCACCTTATCGCCGTCTGCATCCTTGTCCAGTCCCAGTTCCTCCAAAATGAGCGTCTTGGCCCACTGGGGTGTCTGAGTCCCTGTCCAAACGGTGCAGCGACCGTCTTTTACGACGGCGGTGGCGGCGGGCGTTTCCATCGACATGTGGTGGTGGTAGGGCAGGGTGTAGGTCGCTTCGAGGGTTTTCGCCGGGTTGTATTGGTGGTCGTAAACTTTGCCTTTGCCGCGCACCACTATTCCCGGTTGCTGCACCTTCGCAACGAGCTCCTGCGTATAAGTTAACGAGTTGTGGGTGGCGTTGGGGCCGAGCTCCCATTCAACGGCCAGTTTTTTCCGGCCTTCGAGGGCGGCCCAGGTGTTGGTGGCGAGCACGGCCACGCCGGAAACCGGTTTGACGTTCACCGGCAGCGGACGGTCTTTCAGTTGGATGACCGCCACCACGCCGGGTACTTTTTTGGCCGCGGCGGAATCGAATTTTTTCACCTTTCCGCCGACCACGGGCGGCCGCTCGATACTGGCAATTAACATGTCCGGCAACTGAATGTCCTGGGCGTACACCGCCTTGCCCTGCACGATCGCCTCTTGGCCGAGCAATTTCACGTCTTTGCCGATCAATT
>DJFO01000286.1:1656-7586 GCA_002432555.1 Marinagarivorans sp. UBA5870 | reverse complement strand
GTTGATGACGAAGTGCTGCTCGGCCTTGACCGAGTTTTTGTCCACCTGCCATTCATTGGCCGCAGCTTGTTCGAGCATGTCCCGGGCGACGGCCCCCATCTGGCGGATATGCGTAAAAAACTTCCGGATCGAAGCGGAGCCACCGGTGCTCTGGTCGCCGTACCTGACGTCCGCCTTGCCGAGTGTGGCGCTGACCCGCGTCCAGTCCGCCTCCAGTTCATCGGCGATAATCTGCGGGACGCTGGTGATGATGCCCTGGCCCATCTCCGCTCGGTGACAAATAATATTGACGGCGCCGTCGCTGCCTATGCTGACAAAATAGCCGAGAGCGCGCACTTGCGCGGGGTTCTGCCCCAAGGCCGCTAGGGTGGCACCCGGCAGGCCGCCGGCGATGACCAGGGCACCCGTGNNCAACGGCAGATATTGCCCTGCATATAGTTTTCAATTTCCGCCTCTGTCGGCTTGGGTGTCTGCTTCAGCAGCGCGGCGGCCGTCATGATTTGACCGCATTGACAGTAACCGCATTGCGCGACTTTATGATCCAGCCAGGCTTTCTGCAGAGGGTGCAGCTCCCCGGTTTCGGCTAATCCCTCGATAGTGGTAACCTTCTGACCCGCCGCGACCGAAATCGGAGTGACGCAGGAGCGGATAGGCACGCCTTCGAGGTGCACCGTGCAGGCCCCGCACAAACCGGCACCGCAACCGAATTTTGTACCGGTTAATTGGGCGATATCCCGCAGGGCGTAGAGCAGCGGCATATTGGGATCTACATCGAGGGAAAGCGACTGGCCGTTAACCGATAGTTGAATCATAGGGAGCCCTTTTGCAAGTTGACGGGTTTAACTGTCCGCGAGAACCGGCGGCAAAACAGATCGATCGACGCGGCGGATTATGGTCTATTTGACCTTTGATTAACAGCCAGGCTGGATCGGGCGGGCTCCGGCGGATCCAGCCAGCCCATTGACCATGGATGAATTGACTTAAAGGGAGTTGATCTCAAGGGAGTTGATCCCCAGGAAACTGAACGCCAGGAAATTGACCAGAAATTCATCCGAAGGAAATTGACTATGCAGTTGATCGGTATGCTCGATTCACCTTACGTGCGCCGCGTCGCCATCTCCCTCGATGTGCTCGGTGTCCCGTTTGTACACCAACGGGTATCGGTATTTCAAAATTTTAGCGAGTTCCAGCGACTTAACCCTGTAGTAAAAGCGCCGACGCTTATCTGCGATGACGGCGAGGTATTGATGGACTCCTCGCTAATTCTCCAGTTCATCGAATCCATAGCGCCGGCCAAACGCTCCCTCTGGGCGGACAATTTAACCGCGCGGCAAAACCAATTTCGGATGGTCGGCCTGGCCTTGGCGGCCTGCGATAAAAGCGTTCAGCTGGTGTATGAGCGCAACCTGCGGCCGCGGGAGTTTCAGTACGAACCCTGGCTGGAACGGGTGACCGGGCAACTGCTTGCAGCTTATGGCGAGCTCGAACAGGAAGTGCAGCGCAAACCCGCGCGCTGGCCAATCGATATTAATCAGGCGGCCATAACTGCGGCGGTTGCTTGGCAACTGACCCAATCGCTGCTCGGCACGGTGGTGCCGGCGCTGCGTTTTCCGGCGCTGGCCGAGCTGTCGGAAAGAATGGAACTGACGCCGCATTTCACTCGATACCCGCCGATTGGGCCCGGTGTTTGAGCTTGCGCCCAAAAAGGTTCCGCGTAGAACGGCCTGCGCGAAGCGCCGGGCGATCTCCGCTGCAGGTTTCGGGTTAGAGAGGCTTGTTTTTGGGAATTGTCTTTACATTAGCAAGGAGGTAGTAGTCGATCATATCCAGGGAGTAAGAATTCCTTTTGTCGAATGGGGCGGTGCATTTAACCTGCGCAATCGCAAAGGTGAGCCCTCCCGGGCTGCGCCCGCCCCCGTGGAGCGCCCGCTGCACGTGTCGCTGCCAAGCGAGTCCCCATAGTTGAATGACTTTTATTAATTCCTGTTTATTCGGCGGCAGATTGTCGAGGGACAAGGGATCTATATCTTCCAAAAATATCCCCGCCAATGTGCCGGCAAAAAAGCGGATCGCAGTGCGCGTCGGTTCTACAGAGTGTTTTTTGGAGCAGGCAATCCGGGCGGCGTTTTCCAGAGCTTCGGCAACCAGAATACTGTGCCAATCCAGTGTGAATACCGCGCGCTGAAAAAGCGTGAGTTTTTCGATGAGGTCGTCGATACGGCCTCGAACGACCGCGCTCTTAAAATTCGGCAAGCCGCGGATGGTCGCCAGGGTGCGATGAATCCTGCCATAACAGTCGGCCAGATCCACATTGTTCACCAGTACAGCATACCTTTGATAGGTCTCACGCAAATTTGCGCGAATCGCAACCGGATTTCCGACCTCCGCAATCAAATCGCTGTGACAGTTTGCGATTTCACTTACCTTATCGAGGGTGAGAAGGATCCCGTCCCACTGGGCTTCTCGTTTATCTTCCAAGTGTTTCAGGAGTTCTCTCGCCAAATCAGAGATATCGACAACCTGGCTCATAGGCACCTCGCTTAGGGAACGGGCCCCGCCTTCCAGCCCGATCTAAAACTCGGGCATTTTAAAACCATTGCCTGTCGCAATTCGCTAAATCGTAGTCATGGCAGGCAGCCGAAATAATCTGTAGGAGTGGAGGCGGGCACTTGGAGAATTTCATCACGGAACCTAACGAAGAGTCATCGTATGAACGTACTATTGAGACGAATTTAACTGCTGCAAATTTGGCGTTTGCGCTACAAAACATACGTTCGATCCTCGGTCGATTTGCGCATAAAAGCTTTTTCCGTCGGCCGTAACTTTTTTGGCCCGGAAGGAAGCCGGCGGTGAGCTGCCGAAGATTGATCATTTTATCTTTTCGCGATAGCCTTTGCGATCCGACTGGTTTCGAACACCGCCCTCCGGCGAAATTCGCTGGGCTTTTATTGTTATTACCCATTGCATTGGTCGCGTGATGGCGCGGGGGAACATGCACCCCTTATATCATTCGCCCGCGGCTTGGTTTCCCATTGTCAGCACGTACCGACTCCTTTCACTTTTGGCGGCGGCCAATTGCCTCGGATAGAACCGGACAGTGTCCAGTCGAAAACTCTGGGCGAAAGGCACCTGCATAAATTATGGAGCCGGCCAATCCTCGCAAATTCGGCAGGGATTTGTTCCGCAGCGCCGGACCGGCAAAGAGGCTTTTACTATGGCTGTAGGTTTAGAGCAATTTTCATCGCTCGTCTGCGATATTTACCGCTCCGCCCTGGAGCCGGAACACTGGCAACCCACCCTGTCAAAGCTCGCAGATATGCTCGGCGGATCCGAAGGGGCTTTGGCGCACTCCGACGCGCGGATGACGCAGTATATCCAGGGTTCGCGCGGCATGAATTCTGCGGCAGTGACAGATTATGATTCTTATTATTGGCGCATGGATCCCGTAGCGGCATTTTTACCTCGTGTTGCCGAAAATACCTGCTTCGACCTGAACGGGATTATTCCACCGGCTGAGCGCCACCGCTCCGAATTTTTTACCGACTGGGCATTTTTGCACGATATGGGTGACGGCATTTTCGCCAATTTGCTCGGTGGCGAAGGGGAGATCAGTTGGCTCTGCTGCTGCGCCCCCATGGCGGAAACGCCGTTTAGCTCCGAGGAGCGCATGCACGTGATGCGCCTGTTGGTACCTCATTTTCAACAAGCGCTGCGGATTCAATCCCGCCTGGGCGGGGTGCTCGGTGAGCGGGACAGTCTGCTCAATCTTCTGCAATACGCCAGGCATGGAGTGATTTTTGCGGCGCATAACGCCCGGGTACTATTTGCCAACGGCGTCGCGCAGAATTTGTTTGCCAAGGGCGAGGGGATCGATGTGCGCGCCGGTGAGTTGCACACGCAAGTCGTGTCCGATCAAGTCGCGCTGCGCGCACTGGTCAACCGGGCGGGGCGCGGGGATGCCGATGGAATACGCCGAGGCGGTAGCCTCACCCTGAAGCGCCGCTCGGGCGGCCGTGACTACGCAGCGCATGTACTTCCTCTGGGTGAAGAAACTCCGGACGAATGGCGCAAGCCGACAGTGCTGATCCTGATCGTGGATCCCGATACGGATCCGGAGCCGCAAGCGGAAACCTTGCGAAGATTGTACCGCCTGACGAAGGCAGAAGCCGCGGTGGCTATTTTAATACCACGCGGCGAAGGATTGCAGGCGGTGGCGGATGCGCTGCAGATATCCCTCTCGACAGCGCGGATCCATTTACAGCGCGTGTTCGAAAAAACCGGCACCCACCGGCAGGCGGAACTCGTGCGGCTGGTATTGACGGTGCAGGCGGGTATCCGCATGCCTGACCCGTGATCCGGGTGCGGCCATAACGTGACGGCGGATTAGCTTCTCGTTAACCCTGGTCCTGCCCAAGTTTGCCGCTCGCCAGAATACTGCATCGGTCAATATCCGAGTGGAAATCTTAAAAACTTAGGCTTAATTGCGCCTTGTCGCTATAGGTCTCCCACCCGCCTCCCAGCGCCTTGTAAATCGCCACCAGGTTGAGGAGCAACTGAGTTTCGCTTTGGGCCAGCTGCGCGGTGATAACCAGGCGCGATCGCTCTGCGTCTAAGACACTCAGGAAATCGCTGCTGCCGATTGCAAACCGCTGTTTCGCGTATTCTGCCGCACGGCTGCTCGCCCGCGCCGCGTCCTGTAATCGCAAGCGTCGTTCTTCTTCGCGGGAAAAATTCTGTAGCGCACCGTCGGTCTCCTCCAAAGCCCGCAACACACTGCGCTCGAACTCCGCGAGCCGCGCCTGCGCGCGGGCATCCGCCGCGTCAATCTGGGCCTGTACTCTGCCGAGATCAAACGCCGCCCACCGAATACTTGGAGCGAAGAGGAAAGTTTCGGTGGTTTCTTCTCCCAAGCGTGACCAGTCGGTGGACAAATATCCAAGTCCGCCCTCGAGACTGATGCGCGGATATAAATCGGCAACTCGGACGTTATATTCCGCGATGGCGCCTTTAAAGGCCTCTTCGGCGAAGCGTATATCTGGGCGTCGTTGCAATAGGCCGAGCGGGTCGCCCACCGCCAGGGTGAGCGGTAGGGACGGCAGCGCGCGCGGGGTGGCGAGCCGCTCTTTCAACGCATCCGGTGTTTGTCGAGAGAGAACCGCGAGACGATTGATCGCCCCTTCAATTTCTGCGCGCAGGGTGGGAACGGTCGCGCGGGTGAGCTCCAATTGCGCGCGTGCCCGCGCGACATCGAATTCGTCGCCGCGGCCCACCTCAGCAAAGCGTTGCGTCAACGAATAAGTTTCCTCCTGATTTCGCGCACTCTCCTCGGCCACCTGCAACAGATATTGGCTGCCGCGCAAGCCTATGTAAGTCGCGGCAACTTCCGCTGCGACGCTCACGTGCGCCGCGCGCAAATTGGCCTCCCGCGCGGCGACCTGAGCTTTGCTTAATTTCACTTGATTTTGCACCCTCCCAAATAGATCCACTTCCCAACTCGCATCAAGACCAGCCTGAAAAGTTTCGGTAATCGTTTCCTCCCCTGCATCGAGCAGGTCGCCGCTGATTTTTTCTCGCTGGCCGGCGACCCTGGCCTGGATCGAAGGCCAGCGGATGAGCCGGCTGTTGCGCAGCAGCGCACGCGCTTCGGTCAAGGAGGCCTGGGCGATGCGAATATCGTGATTCTGCGCCAGTGCATCCTGCACTAGACCTTTGAGCGGTGCGTCGTCAAGTTGCTCCCACCAGGTGGCGACCGGCTGGTTTGCCTGCAGCCGGCCGTCCAGTGCAAAACTTTCCGTTAGCTGCGGCAACTGGGCCGCCTGAGTTGCGCGATCCACGCTTTTGTAGCTGCTGCAGGCTCCAAGCAAAACGCCCAGGGTTACAATTGCGGCGGCCGGAATGTACTTCCAAGGCGCGAGTCCGATAGCTGTCTC
>DJFO01000286.1:0-1588 GCA_002432555.1 Marinagarivorans sp. UBA5870 | reverse complement strand
GGTCACACCGAGCATGCCGGAGAAAACCGCTATGCCCATGACATTGCGCATCTCGGCCCCGGCCCCGGTCGAAAATACCATGGGCACTACCCCCATGATGAACGCGAAGGACGTCATCAAAATCGGGCGGAGACGCAGGTGGCACGCTTCGCGCGCGGCCTCGATGATGCCGCGGCCCTGATGTTCGAGCTCCCTTGCGAATTCGACGATCAGGATGGCGTTTTTGCACGCCAGTCCCGCAAGCACGAATAGGGATATCTGTGTGAAGATATTGTTGTCGCCCCCCGATATCCAGACGCCGAGAATGGCGGAGAAGATCGACATCGGCACGATCAGGATAACCGCGAGCGGCAGCGTGATCGATTCATACTGGGCAGCCAGAACGAGGAAGACGAGCAGGATACAAAGCGGGAAGATATAGATCGCCGTATTACCTGCCAGGATTTGCTGATATGTCAGGTCCGTCCATTCGAACGTCATGCCCTGCGGCAATGTGTCGTTCAGGATCTGCGTGATCGCGGCTTGCGCTTCACCGGAGGAGAAGCCCGCACCGGTGTCACCGTTCAGGTCCGCCGTCCGGTAGCCGTTGTAACGCATAGCGTTTGCTGGGCCGAACGTTTCAGAGACATTCACGACAGAGCCGAGCGGCACCATTTCACCGCGGTCGTTGCGCACACGAAGACGGGAAATGTCTTCGGCTGTGGACCGGTACTGGCTATCCGCCTGTGCAACCACCTGATAGGTGCGGCCGAACTGGTTGAAGTCGTTGATATACATCGACCCTAGATAAACCTGCATCGTATCGAACACATCGGCGATATTGAGGCCGAGCTGCTGGCTCTTTGTCCGGTCCACATCCGCGAAAAGTTGCGGTGTGTCGATGTTATAGCTGGAGAACACGCCTGTCAGGGCAGGGTTCTGATAGGCCTGCGCTGTCACGGCCTGAACCGCTTCATTGAGGGCCTGATAGCCAGCATCGCCGCGGTCCTGAATCTGCAGTTTGAAACCGCCGATCGCACCCATCCCGCTCACCGCCGGTGGCGGGAAGACGGCGGCATAGGCCTGATCGATGCCGTAGAATTTCTGTTGCAGCGCGCCCGCGATGGCCGCACCCGACAGCTCAGGATCTTTACGTTCTTCAAACGGTTTCAGTGTCGCAAAGACCATCCCCGCGCTGGAGGAACTTGTGAAGCCGTTGATCGAAAGACCGGGGAAGGAGACGACATTCTGCACGCCGGGCTGTGCCAGCATGATCTGNNAGCTGGGCGAACGCAATCACATAGCCTTTATCCTGCGCCGGGACGAAGCCCGATGGCACAAGTTTGAAGACAAACGCCGCCAGCACCAGAAATCCTGCATAGACGATCATCATCACGAGTTTGCGGCGTGCAAAGGTGCCGACCCCGCGTTCATAGCGGCGTGCGCTGCGTTTAAACGTGCGGTTGAACCATTTGAAGAATCCTCCCAATACCTTGTCCATGCCGCGTGTCAGCGCATCTTTCGGCGCGTCGTGCGATTTGAGCAGCAGGGCGGACATAGCAGGCGACAAGGTGAGCGAGTTGATCGTCGAGATCACGGTCGCAATCGC
>DJFO01000288.1:10294-10470 GCA_002432555.1 Marinagarivorans sp. UBA5870 | reverse complement strand
AATGTGGCCTTCGCGTTATTACTGCGACGTCCGACGGCCGAGGGCCGGAAACTACTCGACTATCTCGACGGCTTGCGGCTTTATCTCCGCGTGGCCAACCAGGACGAGCTCGCGCAACTACAAATGCCGGGCGGAAAACCACCCCTGATGAACCCGGAGCATTATCAATCGCTCCT
>DJFO01000288.1:0-10289 GCA_002432555.1 Marinagarivorans sp. UBA5870 | reverse complement strand
GCACTGGAAGTTGAAGACGCCTGGGCGGAGCGGTTGATTCAAGCTGTGGGCGCGGCGGCGGCGACCGAATCCGTCAATCGAATCGGTTGGTACCGCATGCCTGGCGGCGTGACCAGTCTCGCCAGCATCAGCAGCGGTTTAGGCAACGCGCTGAGCGCCTCGGTCAGTTCATCTTCCTCATCACCCGGCCGCTCTTCCGGTGGCGGTGGCGGCGGATCCTCAGGTGGCGGCGGTGGGGGCGGAGGCGGCGGTGGCCGCTGATGAAGGTGAGCGAATACGGCCGGGCGTTAAGCAGGCCCCGTGAAGTCGCCGCCACGCTACGGCGCGATGACTTAATAATTTAAAGGAAGTCCGCGAGAGCCTGCGGATGATTCGGGAAAAAATTACAACGAAGCCATCCTTTCCGCTACAAAATTTTCGACGCATTTGGTGTTTTTTCGAGCGCGCCGGGGCGTTTTAATCGTCTAGCGGCGCCGAAGAAAAAATTCTTGCGTCACTTATTGCCGTGCGATCGCCATGGCAAGTCATTTGCTCACCGTCTTCTGCCTATCCAGGCAGCTGTGCGATTTCCTTTCTAATACCCTATGAGGCGAACAACATGACTTCCATGAGAAAACTCTGTCTCGCTATTCTCTTAGCCGGAGCGGTGCCATGCGCGAACGTTCTGGCCGCAGAATCTATCGAGCCAAAAGAATTTGTAGAAAAAGCATCCGCCAAGGGTTTGGCGGAAATTGAAACCAGCAAAATGGCCCTGAAAAAAGGCACCTCTCAAGAGGTAAAAACTTTTGCACAAACCATGATCGATGATCACACCAAAGCGAATCAAGAATTGAAAACTCTCGCGAAAAATAAAAAGCTGGATACCGCCAATGATAAAACATTGATGGATCAGGCAAAGGGACAGGTACTGAAGCTCCGAGATGGCGAATCCTTTGACGAAGCTTATGCGAACAACCAAGTCGCTGCGCACGAGCAGACAATCGAACTCTTCCGCCAAGCGAGCACAATCAAAGATCCCGAGCTGAAAGCTTTTGCCGACAAAACTCTGCCGAAATTAGAGCACCACCTGCAAATGGCACAGGCGCTCAAATCGAGCACCGAACAGAAAAAAGATCGACAAAGTAAGCGAACCGAGAATGATGGGCGGACCGGCATCGAACCCGGCAGTGCCGGCGCAGGAATGGCAGCGGGTAGCTCCACGGGAAGCGGTACCGGCTCTGGCTCTGAGGCCGGCGGTGGCACAAGTACTCGAAGTGGTAGTGACGCCAGCGGTGCGACGAGCACCCGAAGCGGCAGTAACACGGGCAGCGGCACCGGAACGGGTACCAGAAGCGGTAGCGGCAGTGATATGAGCACGGGAACTGGAACTGGAACTGGAACTGGAACCCGAAGCGGCACTGATGCAGGTAGCGCAACCGGAGCCACCTCAAGTCGTTCTGGTTCGAGCTCAAGTTCTAGTTCGAGCAGCGGCGGCCGGTCGACCAGCCGTTGATTTACTGCCCGAAATGATCATCGGGATCGGGTTCGCGGCGCAGCGGCTATAGCTGAGCGTGCGTCGCTGGTTACCGGATCCCGCTTCAATATTTAGACGCGATCGTGAAGCACAACTTTGATCGCGTTCCTTTCTGCAAATCTCCTTTTCCGGTTGATCCCGCCAAATAATCCCTGAAAAAACAGCACCTGGAGTTGTTTTTGATTGTTGCAAAAACGAACAACGCCTGTCGATTAAGTCAGCTGCATGACACGATTAAATTTGACTATCCGCATAATTAACAGATTATCCGAGCGGTGCCGGCTTCGCTGTGCTACTTTGCGCTGACACATGAGCAGCAGTATCTAGCGGGAGAGTTGGAATGCCATTGCGCACTAGAGGTGGTGGAGCCGATATGGTTCTGCGGGAAGAATTTGTCGGTTCAGCGACGGGCCGAATTTGTTATCCGGGCGTCAGCACCTGTATCACGATCACGGGTTTGCTGCCGACGGGGCTGGTTGGGGTGCATATCACTATCGCCACCGAGCCTGTATTAATAGACGATGCACTTAAGGCTCTTAAATCGGGGGGCGGCAGCACCTGCACCACGTTTTATGTCGTTGGTGCTATCAGCGAGTTCAAAGTGCAAACCGTTGCGCCAGATTTCGATAAACGCAAAAAAATCCGCGACAAAATTCGGGAGTTGGTCAATAAGCACGCGACCGTTTGGTTCTTTGATACAAGTTCGCTTAGGGACGTACATATTTTCGCTGAGCTGACCGGTACAACTCCAGTTTTCTCCTATGTGCAGACAGCCGGCAATCCCGTGGCCGGGGAAAATTTCCCCAATATTCCCGGCCGCACGAATATAGCTGCCCACGATTTCCAGGTACGCTGACGGTACCGGGACACTGCGGAGATACTTCCGTTCTGTCATTCCTCGCCAGGGGGATTTACAGAACGGCTGAGTCATTCGGCGAAGGCTGCGCGCTTACGAGTTCTCCGCGCCACTCAATATTGCCATAACAAATACCCCGACCGCATTCCCTCGCTGGAAAATCGGCTTTAACTCAAATTCCGTGACACCTCATTCCCGCGAAAGCGGGAGCCTTGTTCCTCTATAAGCTTCTCAATCGTGCGTATCCAAGTTTCCGATATTGTTCGAGGCATGTGAAAATTTGCTTCGGAAAAGACTTTTTCCACGCGGTGAAAGAGGCCTGGTGGAAAGCAGCGGTAGGAACGCGGCCCGCGCAGGATCGACCGGAGAAGAAAGTGACCCTCGCCAGCGCTCAATGACCGGCGATCGCTCATAGATATCAGGCTGAACAGTATCTCAGTGGCATCTCGCGCTAACTTAGGGCGAATTCCCTGTGTTATGCGCTTCCGTGAAGCGGTCGGGCAATCCCGGCTTCGCCTCATTAGTGTGCGGAGCACGCCCTCATTTTTTGCAGATGTTCAAAAAAACGAGGGAAATCGGCACTTTAGCTTTCTCCGGCGTCCGCACTATTTTGGTGGCGCGGTTTGGCACATTCTTTGACTCTCCTCTTTCGCAGTCAATTTCCTCACATTGGCTCGATCACCTTCAACGCAATGATTCATGGCGCTCCGATAGAGTCATTGGTATTCAATGCGCGGCCGTGCGCCGGCAGTTCTTGTTTCAGGAATATGGCTAATGAGCAATAAAAAAGACAGTTCGACCACCCAGGGAGAAGTTACCGCAGTCGATGTAGACGCATCTCTTCAGCGGAGAAAGCTGTTAAAAACTTTAGGCGCAGCTTCACTGGTGAGTTTTATCAGTCCGGCGATGCGCAGTGTCGCTTGGGCGGCCGACGGCGGCGCACCGGAAATTAAAAAGGCCAAGATCGGCTTTATCGCCTTAACCGACGCCGCTCCATTATTTGTCGCCGACGAGAAAGGTTTTTTTAAAAAGCACGGCATGGATGAGGTCGAAATTCTCAAACAGTCCTCCTGGGGAACCACCCGGGACAACCTGGTTCTCGGCTCGGAAAAAAACGGTATTGACGGCGCACATATTCTGTCGCCCATGCCCTATTTAATTTCGACGGGCGCAATGACCGCCAACAATATCCCCACACCGATCCAAATCGTTGCGCGATTGAACCTTGCGGGCCAGTGCATTTCCGTCGGCAAGGAGTACGCCGCCCTGAAATTAGGCACCGATTCAAAGCCATTCAAAGCGGCCTTGGAAGCCAAGAAGGCGTCGGGAAAAGCCGTGAATGCGGCCATGACTTTCCCCGGCGGAACCCATGACTTGTGGATCCGCTACTGGCTTTCCGCCGGCGGCATAGATCCGACCAAGGATATCTCCACCATAGTGGTTCCGCCACCCCAAATGGTTGCCAATATGAAGGTGGGCAACATGGACACTTTCTGCGTGTGTGAACCTTGGAACGCGCAATTGATTCACCAAAACATCGGCTACACCGCCCTGACTACTGGCGAAATCTGGAAAAATCATCCGGAAAAATCCTTCGCGCTGCGGGCCGATTTTATCGATAAATATCCCAAGGCGACCCAGGCGTTGACCATGGCGGTAATGGAAGCGCAGATGTTTTGCGAGAAGCCGGAAAACAAAGAGGAAGTCGCCCGGATTTGTTCATCGCGCCGCTGGATCAATGCACCCTTCGAGGACGTCGTCGACCGCATGAAAGGCAACTTCGACTACGGCAATGGCAAGGTGGTAAAAGACAGCGAATTCCAAATGCGCTATTGGAAGGACCAGGCGTCCTATCCCTTTAAGAGCCATGACCTCTGGTTTTTAACCGAGGACATTCGCTGGGGTTATTTACCGGCGAGCACCGATACCAAAGCGTTGGTGGAGCGCGTTAACCGAGAGGATTTGTGGCGCGCGGCGGCGAAAGCGCTGGGCGTCGCCCAGAGCGATATTCCCGCGTCCACGTCGCGCGGCGTCGAAACCTTTTTTGATGGCAAGAAGTTCGATCCGGAAAATCCCAAAGCGTATCTAGACAGTCAGCCAATAAAATATCTGAGCTGATAACGCCGGCAGTTAGTCCAGCGGGCATTCGTGCCCGTATTTTCTCTCGAGGTAGGTACATTTATGAGTTCGCCAGTACTCTTGCGGGCAGTCAACAGCAGGCCGGTCAACCCCACCGGCACCAATACCGGGGCCGATGCTTCTTCGGCCGCGCTTTCCAAAAATTCGGCGGCAAACAAACCCATACCCGCCGCGCCGGCGCCGAGCACCAAGGAGCCGTCCGCGCTCGTTCGCGCCAGCGGGAATTTTTTGAGCCATGTGCTGCCACCGCTGATTGTTCTGCTGTTGATGGTCGGAATTTGGCAGCTATTGTGCTCCGCGCCCGGCTCCGCGCTGCCGTCGTTTACCCAAATGGTGAGCGATACACAGGAGTTGATTCTGCACCCCTTCTACGATAATGGCGGCAACGATGTTGGCCTCGGCTGGCAGATATTGGCGAGCCTCGAAAGAGTCGGTTACGGCTATAGTCTCGCGGTATTTGTCGGCATAGCGCTCGGCGCATTGATCGGTCAATTCTCCTGGGCCATGAAAGGATTGGATCCTGTGTTCCAGGTGCTGCGGACAGTTCCGCCGCTGGCGTGGCTGCCCTTGTCTCTCGCCGGTTTTCAGGACAGCCACCCTTCGGCGATTTTTGTGATTTTTATCACCGCCATCTGGCCGATCATCATCAATACCTCCGTCGGCGTGCGCAATATTCCGGAAGATTATCGCAACGTCGCTCGAGTCGTGCGGTTAACTGGCGTGAAATATTTTTGGAAAATCATGTTGCCAGCGGCCGCACCCTATATCTTCTCTGGGCTGCGAATTGGTGTCGGGCTCTCATGGTTGGCGATTGTGGCGGCGGAGATGTTGGTCGGTGGCGTCGGTATCGGATTCTTTATTTGGGACGCGTGGAATTCGTCGCTGATCAGCGACATTATCCTCGCTTTGATTTATGTTGGGTTGGTTGGATTTTGTCTCGACCGTCTCGTCGCCTATGTTGGCAAAGTCATTACGCGTGGCACTTCAGCGAGTTAAATTCCGCGAGTTAAATTCAGCGAGTTAAAAGGGGAGTCTTATGGGATCCGGTTATCTACAAATCGAGAATATCGACATGACCTTCAGCAAGGGCGGCAAGTCGAGTAATGTGTTGCGCAATATCAATCTGAAGGTCAATCGAGGCGAATTTATTTCCCTTATTGGCCATTCGGGCTGCGGCAAATCCACGGTCCTCAATATAGTGGCCGGTTTGCTGAAATCGACGAGCGGTGGCGTGATTTTGGATGGCAAGGAAGTCAATGAACCCGGCCCGGACCGCAGTGTGGTATTCCAAAACCATTCGTTGTTACCCTGGTTGACGGTCTATGAGAACGTCGCGCTGGCGGTCGACGAAGTCTTTGGTCGCCGCAAAACCAAGGCCGAGCGCCATGATTGGATTTTGAAAAATCTCGAACTGGTTCATATGAGTCACGCCCTGCACAAGCGCCCGGCGGAAATCTCCGGCGGGATGAAGCAGCGAGTAGGTATAGCGCGGGCGCTGGCTATGGAACCGAAGGTGCTGCTGTTGGATGAACCTTTTGGGGCGCTGGATGCTCTGACGCGGGCAAAATTGCAAGACGAAGTCATGCGCATCCAGGTGGAGTTGCAGAACACTGTGCTTATGATCACACACGATGTGGATGAAGCCGTGCTCTTGTCTGATCGGATTGTAATGCTGACCAACGGGCCGTCGGCGACGATTGGTGAGATCATAGACGTACCCTTGGCGCGGCCGCGCATGCGAGTGGAATTAGTGGATGATCCGATTTACCTGCAGTGCCGCACCGCCGCGTTGAAATTTCTGTATGAGCGCCACACGGCGCCGGCGGCGGCGGGGTAGAGCAGACTGGAGGACCCAGGAACCCCAAGGTTCGGCGAACCCTGCAGGGCCCCGATTCGGCCCGCAGGCTTTACCTGCGAAGCACTTCTCATATCCCAGTGGTAAATCGCGGGAAGCATTTACTCACCTCTTCCGTCCCCTTATGCTTGCCTCCATAAAATAATCCGAATTTCGCTGCTCCTCTTTCCCGGCTGTCGGGGCTACGAGTTTTTATTCTGGGATCGATTATCGTCTGGCTAGGAGGCTCTACCATGAACAGGTTCTTTCCCGTTTTCATTAAAAATGCGGCCTTAAGCGTAAGTTTGGCTCTCGCGGCCTGTGGCGGCCAAACACCCAACGCGGGCGGCAGCTCCTCCTCCAGCGGCATGCCTTTTAGCGCAACGTCTTCGAGTAACTCTTCGACCACCAGTTCTTCCTCCACGAGTTCATCCTCCGGTGGTTTTTCTTCCGGTAATTCCGCGTCGAGTAGCGCCTCGTCGAGCAGTTCCTCCTCCAGCGGCTCGTCGTTTGTCTGGGCGCCCGACGGATATTATACGAGCACATCGTCCAGCAGTTCGTCTTCCAGTGGAATTCCGGATGGACCTACCTACGATCTGGAGATTACCGAATATTGCGAATCCTCTGTCGGAATCAACCACGGTACCCATTTTGAAATGCCCGGCTCCTTGGCCGGGCGCATCGATTTTCCCGGGGGGCGGAATGATTCTTCGCCGATCTTCGGAAGTTCGCTGGCGGTGGAGTACATAAACACGTCCGCCGAAACGATAAACATGCAACTGTGGGTGAATGGAAAGCTCCAGTATGAAAAAGAGCGTTTTCCGCCTACGAGTGTGTGGACCCGTCACGAGCTTCGTGACATCGATTCGACCGGTCAGGTTACCCTGACGTCAGCCGGTGAAAAAAATGGCCTGAGCTTTCGCAGCGTGAATTACAGCTGGAAGATCAATTGCAGCTCTGACTGCGTTCGCTCCGAACCTATAACTTCTGCATGCCCCGGAGTGCCCGTGCCGGGCGCACCGCTCCCGGCTCCGGTTGCGCCGGAAGCACAGATCGAAGACCTAGACACCAAGTCTAAAGGGCCGGCTCCCCTTACGGTACAGTTTAGAGGCACCTCCTCCTATGACGCCAATCGCGAAAAGTTGAGTTATCGTTGGGAGTTCGACGACGGCGAGGAGGGAACCACGGGGGATATTGAACATACCTTCCACCGGCCGGGAATCTACTTCGTTCGCCTGACGGTAACCGATCCCACCGGCCTCATTAGTCAAGCAGTTGTCCCTATAGAGGCGACGATGGACGACCCAGACAATACCCCACCTATTGCGCAAATAACGGCCGATCGCTACAACTTGCTACGGCCCCATACGAAGGTGAATCTTTCTGCGGCGCAGTCGACTGATCGCGATGGGGATCCGCTCGAATATGTTTGGTTTGTGCCCGGGAACGCGGTTCTACGAGGTCGTGACGTTCAGCTGGATCTGAACAATGGAAACGGCTTTGACGTTCTGCTGGCGGTCTCCGACGGCCGCGGTGGTGTTCATACCCTAAGTCGCNNGCTCCAGTCGACGGCAACTGTTCCGTCAGCTATTACGATTTTTACCCGCGCTTCGTCATGGATGTGGTCCTCTATAACAACAGCGATACCCCAGTCAAAGATTGGCGACCCAGCTGGCTCTTCGATTCGCCGATTTACTTCGACACCTTGTTTGATGCCGTAATCGAAGGAGAAAACCCTTATACAGTGCGGGGGTTTCCCAACGTGTTCGATGTTGCTCCCTTTAGTTGGGTGCGATTCTACATCCACGGCAGCAGCTCAACCCACATTGAAAATATCGGGATAACTCCGCAGAACGGGCTCCTCTGTGTCACACGAGAGCCGCACTCGTAAAATTCTGGCCCGATTGCCGAGACGCGTGCTTTCCCCGAGTTAGGGACCCGTTCTGGCTGACCGTCACAGCTTGATGGCCGCGGCTATTCAGCTCGCCTCCCAATATTGCCTTTGCCGCTTGGCAAAGTATTTGGTTTTCTCGGCGTAAATCAAGCGAGCGAGCGCCAGCGCCAGTTCCTGCTTTTTCTTTTGCCGGGTCTGAATGCTGCTGCGCAGTTTCTCCGCCTGCTCGGCGGTGGTATGCGGCCACTTATGCTGTTCGAGCCACTTCAATAGTTCCGCAAGGTCGTGATGCGAGCCGAGGGCGTCCGTTAGCTCATGCAGGGACTTTCCGAGCATTTTCTGGTGCCGCGGCCAGCTCGATTGCAAGTGATCGATTTGGTAACGCAGATTTTTCGCCAGCTTGCGCAATTCGTGCAGATTTTCCGCCGTGGGACGAGNNAGCCGAACTGATTTTGGCGGCCGCACGACCGTTGTCGTAAGTTCGGTAGAGGGACCGGTAAAACGCATCAAAACCGCTGGGCAAGTCGGGCCAATGAACCAGCTGTTTTTGAAGTTGACGGATGTTCACTCGCTGCTCATTTAAGCTGCCCGGCCGCTTGACCACACCCATTTGGGTTCTCTGCTCCTGATGATGCTGTTGAATTTTGCTTTTGAGCAGTTCCAGGGCAGCGGCGTCCAATGTGGAATCTCCATTTACCACATCGTCGAACGTCAGGTTCATCACCGCCGAATCGCGAACACGCGACAACATCTGGCCGATTCGACGCAGAGTTTCGTTAAATGTTCGGTAGTGGTGCTTGCCGAGCGGAATACGGATCAATTTGATCAGCGCGCGCAGCTTGCGCAGTTCCTGCCGAGCGTCATGCACTTGCTGATCGCTGAGGGTTTGTCCACCGAACAGGCGCAGCAGATGGCTGAGCTGGTTGCGGACGACTTTTTTGACATGGGGTAGAGAAGTGCCGGGCTCTTTGCGTGCGGTAACCGCATCACCTGCAGTAACCGCATCACCTGCAGTAACCTCATCACCTGCAGAAGCATCAGCACCTTCAGCTGCATTGTCACCTTCAGTAGCATTCTCGGTCATCGGTGTTTCTCCGCGGCTGGGCCCACTACAAAATCATTGTCTTTATTGACTGTGGGCGGAGCAAAACGATCCCTGCAGTCGGCTCGTTACAGCAGCCGCGCGCGAAAAGTGCGACCCTTGAGTTTGCCATTGGTAATACGCTGCAGGGCCTCCGACGCGTAGGCTCGCTTCACCGCCACGTAGGCCGAATGCTCACTTATCGAAATTTTGCCGAGAGTCTCGGCAGCCAGTCCGCCCTCGCCGGTCAGTGCACCTACGATATCGCCGGGACGGAGTTTTTGTTTTTTGCCGCCCTCGATCTGCAAAGTGACCATGGGCGGTTTAAATCCCGGCTGGTTGAGCTCTGCATCGGGAGGCAGATTTTCGACGGAAAAACTCTGACCGAGAAATTCCTCAAGCCGTTGGAGCTTGAAGAGCTCCTGCTCGCTGATCAGCGTATAAGCCTCACCCTGGTCGCCGGCCCGACCGGTGCGCCCAATCCGATGCACATGCACCTCTGTCTCCCGGGCAATTTGAAAGTTAATGACCAAATCCACCGCATCAATATCCAACCCCCGCGCCGCCACATCCGTTGCTGCGAGAATGGAAATGCTTTTGTTGGCGAATTGCAGCAAGGTCTGATCGCGGGTTTTTTGCTCGAGGTCGCCATGTAGTGCGAGAGCGTTCAACCCATACCGTGCNNGTGCTAACTCGTCGGCGATTTCTTGGGTTTCTTTTTTGGTGTTGCAGAAAACGAGAGTGGAATCGGGTCGGCGGGTGACAATCAGCAGGCGCAAGGCTTTTAGGCGTGCGCGGGCGTCATGCCCAACGCGATAAAATCGCTGGATAATGCTCGATTGATCGTGGGTGGATTCCAATTGCACAGTGTGGGGATTACGCAAAAGACGCGCGGCGATCGCGCGAATCGGCGGAGTGAAGGTCGCGCTGAACAGGAGGTTCTGCCGCTGCGGCGGCAGGTAAGCCATAATC
>DJFO01000426.1:6242-9815 GCA_002432555.1 Marinagarivorans sp. UBA5870 | reverse complement strand
CCCGCCTCTTTTTTCTCGGTGGCCGCGGAGGAATTGGGCCGACTCACCGTGAGGCCGACCTCCTTGGCGAACACGGCGGTAATGATGAAAAAAATGAGCAGGTTGAGCACGAAATCCAGCATGGGGGCGAGGTCGATGCCCGTCTCATCCATATTTTCCGCCGCTGAGGCTCGTCGTAATCGCATGGTGTCACTCCCGCTGAAAACAGCTGTTGATCTAAAACTTAAACTGGTCGGCGAGCCGCTCGGTTTCCCGAAACGCCTTGCGCTTGAAGTAGTACACCGGGTAGAGGCCGGAAATACTCACCGCGAGGCCTGTAAGGGTGCAGACCATGGCTTCCGATACACCGGTCGCCATGGACCGCGCGTCCGCCGACCCGAGCGCCGCCATGGAATCAAACACACTCAACATGCCGAGCACCGTACCCACCAGCCCGAGCAGCGGGCTCATGGGTACCAGCACTCGCAGCACCGGCATTTTGCTGTGCATGCCGGCATTGAGACGGGAGATCATGGCCGCGCGAATTTGCCGTGAGGCCCAGCTCAATTTGTTTTTGCGCCGATTCCACTCGGCCAGCATGACGGCGGATTGCCGCGGCAGAACCTTGCGGTAAAACCAGATCCGCTCCAGCACTATGGTCCACATCAGGACGCAGGAAATAAAAATCCACACCACCACCGGGCCGCCCAGGTGCCGCATGGCGACCAGGGCGTCAAAGGGCGCGGCCAGAATTTCAAGCAGCATGGCCTTTCGCCTCCAGCGCTTCTAGACGCTCGGCCAGCAGGCCCGCGCTCTGCTCGTCCAGCACTTGCACCACCGATTTGGAGATGGACACCAACCAGGCATTCATGAACAGCAGGGGAATCGCAATACTCAAACCGAGCACCGTGGCAATCATCGCCTGGGAAATTCCCGCAGCCATTAATTTGGGGTCGCTGGAGCCGGATTCGGTAATGCTCTGGAAGGTCAGGATCATCCCGATAACGGTACCTATAAGACCGAGCAGCGGGCCGGCGGCCACGGTAAGTTTGAGAAACGATTGGAAACGCTCGAGTTTGGGCACTTCCTTGAGCACCGCCTCGGAAATCCGCAGCTCCACCACTTCGGCGCTCTGCTCCAGTTTTTCGGTATCCGCACTGCGGAAGGTGCTGAGCACGCGGCCGAGCGGATTGTTGGGGCGCGGATCGTCGAGAAAATTAAGCTGGTCGCGCACGCTGTAACGCACTTTGGTGAGATAAAACAGCTGGAAAATTCCCAGGAGCGCGCCTATCACACCCACGACTATGATGACCGCGCCCACCGCCTCGCCCTGTTCCAGGCGTTCGACAAAGGTTGGGCGCTGGGCGTAAATAGCAAGCATATTGCCGCGGGTCGGATCGANNATCATACCCGGCGCGTAACCGGCGTCCGCTTTTGCCAAGTCGCCGGCGGGCCCTTGGAATTTCTCGCCGGGCTGGCGCGCCATAATGGCGAATTTCTCTTGACTCGGCAGGTAATTGAGATAGCGGTCGGCCGCGGTGGCGCTGAAAGGTCCGATGCGCGTCACTACGGTTTCGGCCGGCGAGCCGTCCGGCGCGATTACGGCGGTTTTGAAATTCACCACTTTGCCGGTTTCGGTCATCTCCCTTTGCAATTCGAACCAGAAACGTTCCAGGTCCTCGATCGAGGGCAGCGCCTTGGATTGTGCGAGTTCGGTGGCAAAGGTAACCCGGCCCGGATATTCCGCGCTGATCAGAGAGTTGTTAACCACCGAAGAAAAATCGTTGGCGACCTGGCGCACCACACCAAACATTTCGCCGAGGTTGCCTGCGCGCGAGTCCAGCTGTTCCTGCAGCTCGGTCAGGGATTTTTCATTTTTGTCGAAGGCCGCGGTCAGCTCGGCGCTGCGCTGTTTGGCGGTCTCCAACTCCGCGCGCGCTTCGCTCATCAATTCCACTTGTTTATTGCGCTCTTCGAGAAAGCGCGCTTCGCGGGCGGCATTGGCTTTGCTCTCGGCCTCGCGGGCCGAACGTGTTTGTTCCAGCAGTTCGTCGAGATTGCCCGGCGTTGCCGCCTGGATAACCGGCATGCCCAGCGCCACGGACACGACGCCCGCTGCCACAAGTTTGGAAAGGCGTATGGAGTTCATCGGATAACCTCTTTCGGAGCGTGAATGGCAACTTCAATAAAATCGGGCGCCGCTTGTTTTTTGGCGACCTTTAGAGCTTTGTTCATGGGTTCGCGGTAGGTGTTGTCGACCACCCATTTTTTACCGTCCGCGTCCCAATAACCGGTTTCCTTGCCGTCGAGCGTGCGGTACATGAGCGATACCCGCCCGGTGCGCAGAAATTCGACGGTTTTATCGTCCACCTTGCCTTGATAAACCTCGAGGGTGCGGCCGTATTCCACTTCGATCTGGTAGGCTTCCACCAAACGGCGGTATTTTTCCGACGTGGATACGTCCGCGCGGGACATCATGGATTTCAGTTGCGCCACACGCGTCAAACGCTCTTCGGTGAGAAAAGGAGCATCGAGCGCGATAAATTGCTCTAAAGTGTCCAGCATGCGGTTCATCAACGGGAGAACCTCGCGCGAGGTGGTTTCGATCTCGGCGATCTGCTGAGTCATTTCCGTAATCTGTTCCTGTTGCGAGGCTACCTGCGCCGCGATTTGCTCGTTGTATTCCTTGAGACTCGCCGACTCGGTGATCATCTGGCGGTAACTGGCGACAGCCTTACTCGCCTCGTCGTCCAGCTGCTCAATTTTTTTCTGCGAGGCCACGGCTGCCTGCTCGGTTTTGGTCTGCTCGGTTATCGCCGCGCTGACCGTCTCTGTATTTGCAGCCAGTGACCCTTGGGCCACCGCAAATACCGTACCTGCACAAACAGCCAGCACCGCGGCACGAAGGGCATTTTTTCGATTTGAATTCATAACTCAATGTTCCTCAATTCGGTGACTGAATCTTTTGCGACGGATTTCCGTCTGTTGCAGCGGTCGCGATCACTCGCGAACAACCGCTTCACCTGTCAAAAATCCTGCTGGATCTGCGGGTCGCGGTTGGACTGAATCGGTAAATGCAAAATATTTTCCAGGTAATGAATCCCGCGAATTGCGGGGCCAAACTGTTTTGCATGACTCTTATCCGTGCATCCGAGGGCGTAAGCGCACCATCTTTAAACTCCAACGATGCCGGTCGACTCCGCCCTCGTCCGCCGGTACGCCCTTATGCCAGCGGTGAATGTTGCTTCACAACAAATTCACCGCCCCTCCCTGCTCTAGACGTGAGCGTTTTTTTGCACCCTACGCCCGCGGCCCGCGGACCCCTCACTCCATGGTCCCGCCTGCGATGGACGACAAGAACTGGAAAGCCGCTGCGCGGGATCCAGTAAGTGTTCAGTGCAAAGCGCCGTCATTCCCGCGCAGGCGGGAACCCAGGAGAACGCTGCCACATCCCCTGGATCCCCGCCTTCGCGGGGACGACGAGAGCTGGAGAGTGGTTGCGCGCGGAATTCAGTAACTGTTTAGTGCAAAGCGCCGTCATTCCCGCGCAGATCGGAACCCAGTAGGCGCTTAATGCAAAGCTCCGTCATTCCC
>DJFO01000426.1:0-6193 GCA_002432555.1 Marinagarivorans sp. UBA5870 | reverse complement strand
CCCGCGCAGGCGGGAATCCAGCGGACGTGAGACCGGGCGAGTCAGCGCGCTGCGGCGACTTTTGCCGGCTGGTACCAGTAGGTGTTGGGCAGGGTCTTGAACAGGGACTTGGGGATCTTGGAGTGAATACCCTTGGTAAAGTCGACGATCTGGGTCACATGAAAATCCACACCTATGCTCGCGAGCGGCAAAGCTTTGTCGGAACCCTTCCAACCGGCGACGTCGTTGATATAGGCCACGGTCTCATCCACCGCCTGCTGCATGGCATTCTCCAGATCCGGGTCTAGACCGTAAGCGATGTAGTGGGTCGGGGTCTCGGCACGCGGCATCTTCAGCGTTTTCCCCTTGTGGAGAATAAAAGTGAGGGTCACGGTATTCGCGGTTTCTATGGCGGTGCCGGTGATTTCACCGTCGCCTTGCGCCGCGTGGGAGTCGCCGGTAAAAAAGCGCGCGCCCGGGGCGAAGACCGGGAGGTATAGAGTGGTGCCGGCCACCAGCTCGCGGGCGTCCAAGTTGCCGCCAAAATTTCCCGGCGGGCTGCTGCTGCGGTTGCTGCCCTCCTCCGCCGAGGGCTGTACGCCCATCACCCCCATAAACGGCCCGAGGGGCACCTCCACCCCGTGGCCAAAAATTCCGACCTGACGCTCCAGGTCGAGGAGGGTGACGTGAGCCGGGGGTTTGTTCGGATCGTCTGCACCGCGCAGGCTGCGCCCGGGACCGGCGCCGGTGGTGCCGTAGGGGATACGCGGGACCACGGACAAAATGCGGATTTCCAGCGAATCGCCAGGCATGGCCCCCTCGACGTTGATCGGCCCGACCAAAAAATGGCCGCGCTGGATTTCCGCATAACGCACGGCTTTATCCCACACTTCTATGGTCTCCCTGATCGCGGGGTGCTCGGTCGTTGCAGGAATATTATTTTTTTTCAACCACTCCGCCGGCGGCATTTCCGGGTTGCGCCACCCTGCGCCGCCAGCGGTGTCGATTTTCACTGTCTGACCGGATCGAATGGTGAGGATCGGCGCTTTCTGAGCGGGGTAATTGCCGATCGCGGAATTTTCCGGAGTCAGCCGTACGTAATGGTCGATTTTGGCCTCGGCAGCCGTGACATTCGGCATTATTCCGCTCAAGACGAGGCAGGCGGTAATACGCAACATGGATTTGGCTGACAGGCTCATGGGTGTCTCGCTCGGGTGCTGTGATCTCCCTGAGACGTCGCGCGCCGCACCGCCCCTACATAATCGACAGCCTGTTGCCCGTCTTCCGGAGCCTTTGGTCCTTCGAATCCAGAGCGGCCCCATGGTGAGCCGCCTGAATGGATTCGCTAACGCGAGAGGCCCTGCGGCGGGCCGCCCAGCTTTTCTGACAAAAGCCGCTGTGCCGCGTGCACGAGAAAAATATATTCCCCGCCAGTGGGAATCACGTACTCGTTCTCGCCCCAGAAAAAAGGCNNAAGTCCGCGCGGTTGTTGCCGTAGGCCCGAGTTTGCGAGCGGGCGCCCACACCGGAAACGAAGGAATAATTGGAATCCGGATGGGTGCCAAAAAGATAATCCAAACTGCGGTGCACCAGGTCCGCTTCTACGACCTCGGGGAAAACCTTGTGCAACCAATAATTGGTGATGCCAAATCCCATGACCGTGCTGTTGCCGGCCCAGCCGCCGCGCGTGATGGGGACGCCGTAGGGATTTTCCTGCTCCAGGTCATTGATTTTTTCCCGGTACTCCTGGGCCAGCTCCGCCAATTGTGCGGCGAATTCTGCGTCGAGAAATGGTTTGGCGAGCACCAGCATGGCCACAGTTTCACCGTGAAAATGCTCGCGCACCTCCGGCAATAAACCCCGCACGGCGTCCGCGTATTGCGCATCGCGGGTGGTCAGCAGCAGCTCCACCGCCGCCTTGAGTTTTTCCTCCGCCAGGCGACCGCCGGTGGTATTGCCAAAAAAATAGATATTGGGCGCGCGGCCGGCTTCGTAAGACCAGACCTTGCGGGCCGTGGTCAGGCACTCTTTGGCGAGCGCTGGGTTGCTCGCGCCCAGCGCCCGGCTCGCCGCCGCCAGGGCAGCGGCGGAACCGTAGTTGAGCGCCGAGGTGTTGCTGGTGAAGGCCCAGCGGTCGTCGAAGCGACCGCTGCTGCGGCCGTCCTGCGCCGGCAGATCCTCGCGCACCGTGGGATCCACTGTGGAGGGGTTGTACATGCGGCCGACGGTCCGGGCACCGGCGTGCGGGTCCAGTTTTTTGCTGTAAATGAGATTGTCGGTTTTGGTCGATGCATCCCCCAGGTGCGGGTACTGGTACAGATGCGCCTCCACGATTCCGGGAATGGCATGGCCGAGCGCGCGATGCTGCGCGATGAGCGCCAGGGTGCCGTGCTCGATTTGCTGTATGAGATCGTTTTTGCCATCCGGCCGGTTGATCTCTGTGTAGTTTTTTGCCTGATCGACGGTGGTGTTGTCGCGCTCGATCTGAAATTCCTCGTAAGCGTGGACCAGCTGCTGCACCGTCTCGTACTGGGATTGAGTCCGGATATCGTAATCCCCAGCGTCGTACCAACCGCCGTAATTCAGCCCGGGAATATGTTCGAAGGGTTTGAACGGTGAATCGAGATTGGCATCGTGCGCGTAAAGGTCGAAATGTTCGTAATTGGCCGGCGCCTGCAGGGCATCATCCAAATGGGAGCGGCCGTGCCAGACGCGATAGGCTTCGCGCACGAGCATATGATCCATCTGCACCGGGAAGAAAAAATCCAGGGTCGGTTGCCAGACGCCGCTGAAAATCTCCGGATCTATGCGGAACGCGCTGGAAATGTGCTCACCGTATTGCAGCTGGTAAAGCCCGGGCTCGGTGACCGACGAAAAATCGTAAGTCAGATATTCGTAGCGCAAATAACGGCCCCATTTTTCGGGTTTACCCTTGGCTGCCACCACTCGGCTGCCGTCTTCCTGCACTCGCAGCAAGCTTACGCTGGTTAAAGGCGCGGCATTTTTGTCCAGTTCTATAACCGCCTTTTTGACCTGCCGCGGATGGTAACCGACCTGGGAATGGCCGATTACCGGCGGGGCCACCCAGCCGGGCTGGCCGTGAACTTCGAGCTCCCATTCGAGGACCTTGCCCACCTTACCCGGCGGTAGGAGGCTGCGCACCACGTACCAACCGTTTTGCGCCTTGGTGCGCCCGTCAAACAACGCAAGTGGATGGCCGTCGCGGCTGCGAATGCGAATGCGGTGGAGGGGTTCTTCCGGGGCGAGCACGAGAGTCTCCCCCTGGGCGAGGGGCGCAGGCTCGGTGCGACCGGCGTTTTGCACCATGCCACCGGCGCTGGAGGGCGCGCGGGGAAATTGGCCGCTCCGGCCATCGATCAAAAAGGATTTATCCCAATAAACCGCGGGTAGGAATTCCATATTAAAACCCGCCCGGCCGACGAGGCCGGGCGGCAGAGGCGCATCCAAGTGAACGCTCAGGACAAAACTGCCGTCCACGGCGGTGGCCGTAACCGTATAGGCAAAGTTGTGTTCGGGATAAGCGAGTTTGGTGCTGATGCTATTGCGGGTCTGATCGACAGTTCGGCTGACCAGCTGCCCCATGCCATCCCATTGTTCCGGTACCGGCAGCAGGCGCACGTCGCCATTGGTCACGGTGCGCTCCCCGTGGTGAATAATTTCAATACCGCTGGTCTTGGCATCGAAGAAGAGTCCACCGGGAGGGCTGCTGAAGGCGAGTAAATTGACCCCGGACTGCTCGAAATACTCCCGCTCGCCGAGCGCCGCGGGCGGCCTTACTTCTTGGGGAGCGCAAGCGGCGATAAGCAGCGCGCCGGTGCTTAGCGCGGCGATAAGCCGCGTGAAGGTGATGGGTGAAAACATGGCTTCCTCATTCGGTGCTGTTTGTGCTGCAGCATTCTACTTCGTCCCGCACAAATTCGTCGCTGGCTGCTCGTGTGCAAAAAGAGCCGCGCGGGTTAAATGGTCGGGTAAAGGGTGAGGAGTGAAACCGCCCGGGGGCAAACGCGTCGCCCCGTGCCGTCTTAAAGTCTGAGCAGCAGTTTTTCCAGCTGCGCCTTGATG
Organism: Marinagarivorans sp. UBA5870; assembly: GCA_002432555.1. The sequence goes on along the minus strand of DJFO01000426.1, from coordinate 2,131 downwards.
GCTGGATCCTGCGTTATGGTCTCCTTTACCTGCGCACTCAGTTTGCTAAGGTCCAGTTCATCGCTAAAATCTTTGAGTTTCCATTCGAGCACCGTCTCCACAAAAATGTTGAGCGAGCCCTTGGCCTGATTTTCGGGGGCGTGCAGCCGCGTTTTCAGAACTTGCAACAGCTCTTCTGGCGCAGCAGTGCCGCGCGTGGCCTGTGCCGTATCGCTGCGACCTCGCGCAGAAGGGGCGGCTTCGCTCGGAGTCTTGGATCGCCCGGCCAGTTGCAACAACCGGATCAGTTCCGCAACACCGTTGATGGGATTCATAGGGCTACCTATTCATCGAACTTTCTATTCATCGAACTTTCTATTCATCGAACTTTCTATTCATCGAACTTTCTACTGAGCGAAATTTCTATTGATCGAACTTTCTATTGATCGAACCTTCTATTGATCGAGATCTTTTTATCATTCTATCCATCGACTTTCTACTCATCAAAGCTTTGTCTTTTATAGGCGGCGAGAAGTACCCTTTCGCCCACGTTGTCCTTGGTCGCGGGTTCGGGAGCCGACCGGGCAGCTGCGGTGTGGCCGCGAGTCTGCAAGGTACCAATAACCCGTCGCATATCATCATTTAGCGGCTCGCTCAGGGCGTTGCGTTGAATGCCCTCCTGCAGGTCCGTAATGCAGTCATCAAAGCGGTCTTCCAACAGCGCCGTCAGACCGCGCTGGAACAAAAAAAGCGGGTTGCCCGGTCCCAACTTTTGCAGCGGCAGCCACGCCTGTTTTGCCTTGTCCGGCTCCCAACTGGTCGCATAGAGCAGACCGAGTTGAAAATTCGCCGAAGGGAGCTCCACCCCGTTGTCGATTGCACTCTGCATGCGCGCTTTGGCCTGGTCGAACATATGCAATTCCGCATAAACCGCCGCGAGAAAATACTCGGCGCGGGCGTGCCGCGGGTCGCGCGCAAGGATCGACTTGAGAAAATCGATCGCTTTTTCGTACTGTCCGGTCTCGGTGGCGTGCATCGCGAGATGGAGCAGTTCCTCTATATCCAGATTCATATCGGTCATAAGTTCGCCCTGGTCATAAATAATGGTCCAATTTGTCGTTGGGATCAAAAAACGTCTTGAGACGCTTGATCGCGCTGTGGTGAATCTGCGAAATCCTGCCTTTGGAAAGCTTGAGAGCCGTCGCAATATCCGTTAACGAAGTCTGGTAAAAGTAATGGAACTGGATGACGGTGCGCTCGGTATCGGGCAAATTTTCCACGTGTTTCAGCAAACCGGCGCGAGTTTTGGCGGTGAGATACTTCTGCTGCAGCAAATCGCCTTCCGTGTCCGCGTGCCGCAGGCCACCGACGTCTTCTAGCACAAAGCCTATCGCCAATCCCAGTGTAAGTTCCACCATCTGCTCGAACAAACTGTCCCGCGAGTTCGAGCAGATCTCTTTGCTGAGGGCCTGGAGCCTGTCCTGACGCAGATGCCGGCGAAACGCCGCCTGCTCGCGAAATTCCGAGAATTTGGCGATACCGTTCAACACGGAACCGCGAATGCGATAGGACGCGAATGTATTAAAGGATGCCCCGCCATCCACCCGGTACCGATCCATTGCCTCGAGCAGGCCGGCAAACGCATAGTGCAGATAATCGTAATAATCCACATCGTTGGACGTGCGCGCCGCGTACAAGGAGCGGGCGATGGTGCGCGCAAGCCCCACGTTTTCGTTGAACATGGCAATGCGGCTCTCCGCATCGCCATCGGGGGGGGCCTCCTGAAGTCCTACTGCGTTCGTCTCCACGGCACTTGGATGATTCTACAAAAAACTGTTCATCAAGGAGCTGACGATGAGATTCCAACCATCGATCAAAACGAACATCAATACTTTGATCGGCAGGGAGATCATCATCGGCGGCACCATCAGCATGCCCATCGACATCAGAATCGCGGCGACTATTATGTCAATCAGCAGAAACGGCAAAAAAATAACGAAGCCGATCTGAAACGCCGCTTTCAGCTCGCTGAGCATGAACGCGGGCACCAACATGTGAAATTTTACCTCCTCCACACTCTGTGGTACGGGCTGACGCGCAACTTCCGCCATCAGGATCAGATCCTGCTCGCGGGTGTGACGCACCATAAAAT
>DJFO01000146.1:35100-37402 GCA_002432555.1 Marinagarivorans sp. UBA5870 | reverse complement strand
CCCCTCGACCCCGCGCTCACTTGCTGACCTGCCGACCTGCCGACCTGCTTAAAGGTAACGCCGTTCCAAATGTCGGCGAAAGTAATCGGGGTTGAGGGCCTCGCCGGTGGCGGAACGGATCAATTCATCGGTAGGCAATAAACTCGCTTTTTGCCAAATATTCGCCCCCAACCACGCGAACAATTCNNGTCAGTTCTCCGCACGCAATTTTTTCTCGCAGCCCGGCGATGGCGCGCTCGGCGGCGGCAAATTCCTGCGCGGCGTACAGGGCGCCCAGGGTGTAAGAGGGAAAATAACCAAATGCCCCGCCGGTCCAGTGAATGTCCTGCATGCAGCCGTCGCGGTAATTATCGACTGTGGTGAGGCCGAGGTAAGCCTGCATTTTTTCGTTCCAGACCGCGGGAATATCCGTCACTTCCAACTGCCCTTCGATAAGGGCTCGTTCAATTTCATAACGCAATATGACGTGCGCAGGATAAGTCACCTCGTCGGCATTTACGCGTATATAACCGCGTTTGATCCGCGTGTTGAAGGTGTAGATATTTTCCGCGACGAAAACCGGATCACCTTCCCGGCCGAAAATGCGCGCGGCCATGGGCGCGAGCAAACCGCTGAATTCCGCGCTGCGTGCCAGCTGCATTTCGAACAGTAGGCTTTGCGACTCGTGCACCCCCATGGATCGCGCCTCACCTCCAGGCTGCCCCGCCCACGCCGCGGGAAGATTCTGCTCGTAACGGGCATGGCCGGTTTCATGGATTACGCCGAGGAGCGCCGTCATGAAATCCGCCTCATCGTAGCGCGTGGTGATTCGCACATCGGTCGGCACGCCACCGCAGAANNGCCGCCGCAGAAGGGATGATGCGAGACGTCGAGGCGGCCGTGCTCGAAATCGAAACCGAGCAGCTGCATCACTTCAAGGCCAAGCTTTTTCTGCAGATCGACCGGAAAATGCCCTTGCGGTGTTTGATACGCGCGAGCTTTTTGCCGGTCTTCGGCTCGGCCGATCAAGTCCGGCAACCACGTCTTCATCGCCCCGAACAGCCCATCTAACTGCGCGGTCGTCATGCCCGGCTCGTACAGATCCAAGAGGGCGTCGTAGGGCGCGAGCCCGGAAAACGCCGCGCGCACCGCCGCTTCCTCCCTAGCCAGCCGGACCACCTCGATTAAATTTGGCTGAAAGCCTGCCCAGTCATTGCGGGTGCGCTGGCCGCGCCACGCATGCTCACATCGGGAAGCCGCCAGGGATTTGGCCTCCACCAATGCCGCCGGCAACACCGTCGCCTGCTGCCAGCGCCGGCGCATGGCCGCCAGATTGGCCGCCTGCTCCCGCGTGAGGGATTCCGTCTCGGCACCTGCAAACCAGTCCGCCAAATGCGGCGCGGTGCTCTGGGCATGGATCAACAGCGCCAATTCCGCCATGGCTTCGCCCCGCGCAGCGTTGCCACCGGCAGGCATCATCGCCGCCTGGTCCCAACTGCAGATCGCGTCTAGGTGATGCAGGCGAGCGATTTTGCGAAAGTGGGTTTCGAGGTTTTGGTAATGGCTCATGGGCAAACGCCTTTTCTTTTGCAGGAAAACCGCCATTTTTACGCCGGAACCACGGCGGAGTCCAGGATAACGAGGCCGGTTCAATCCAGTCGGTGGGCCTTTTGCGCGACGGTCGTGTATTTATGTTTGGCCGGCACTTCACTACAATCAGCCCGCCAGAAGAAAGCGCGAGGAGTCAGGCGCATCGGCGAATGTTTATCTAAAAAACCGTCTGCACAGGCAAAAGGAGGCTAACAATGGCGACGCGTAACGAAATAGTGAATTGGGCGATATGGGAATCCAACTACGGCAGCTGGAAACCCACGGATTACGAGATAGTGGAAATTTTTGAGCAGGCGGGGCTCAGTCCACCGACCGCGCGAGATTTGAAAAAATTCGCGACCGCGTCCGGCAATGTTCCGGTCAACGGAAAATCCATCGCTTGGTGCGGCATTTTTACGACCTACTTGCTAAAAAAATGGGGCAAGTTGGATGTGAAATGGTCCGGCGGCGGCATAGTCGGCAAGGGCGTCAATAAAACCTGGGACAACAAGGGAATGAAAGCCGGTGATGTGGCCGTGGTGCGCGGTAAGGACAAAAATGGTGGGCCGGTGCATCACCATTTCATGATTACTCACATCGACTACCCCACCAATGTGCTGCAGTCGGTCGATGGCAATTCTACGAACAACTGCATTGTCTGGCATACCGACAAAAAGATTTATTATTCGGGCGCCGACAAAAATATCTACACACCTTACTGCCACTACAAGCT
>DJFO01000146.1:15655-35093 GCA_002432555.1 Marinagarivorans sp. UBA5870 | reverse complement strand
TCCCAGACCTTAAACCGACGGCGGCGGCACTACGGCATGGAGTCGCACAAGCGCGCGACTCTTACTCCAGACCCTAAACTCCCAGACCTTAAACCGACGGCGGGGGCACTATGGCGTTAGCGCGCTCGTTACCTTGAAACTCGCGAATAAAAATGCCCCAAAAGGCGATAAAGAGGGCGGCGATCAAAGGACCCACCACAAACCCGTTGATGCCGAAAAGCACCAGCCCACCCAGCGTGGACAGCAAGACGAGATAATCCGGCAGTTTGGTGTCCCGACCAACCAGGATCGGGCGCAGTACATTGTCCACCAAGCCTATGCCTATGGCGCCCACCAGCACCAGAATCACCCCTTGGGCGAAACTGTCGGTGGCAAACAGATAGATGGCCGCCGGTATCCAGATCAGTGAGGCACCCACGGCGGGCAGCAGCGAAAATATCGCCATCACGACGCCCCAGAGAAGAGCGCCTTTTATTCCCAGCGCGGCAAAAGCGATTCCGCCTATAGCGCCTTGCACCACCGCCACCACCACATTCCCTTTCACAGTGGCCCGGGTCACCTCGGCAAACTTGGTGAACAAAAGACTTTCTCTCTCGTCGCCGAGCGGCAAAGCTTTGTAAAGCAGCGCGACCACTTTGTCACCGTCGCGCAGGAAGAAAAATGCCACATACAGCATGACGCCAGTATCCAGGGCAAAACCGAAGGCGTTTTGCCCAATGCTCAGCGAATGCTGCGCGACAAATTTACCAGTCGCCATGGCCCCTTCGGCGGCGCCTTGCTTCAGCCGATCGAATTCGAAGCCGAAGCGCGCCAGCCAATTCTGCAGCCGGGGAAATCCGTCTTGCACCTGTTGCACGTATTTGGCGAGGTCGATTTGCCCGGATTCCACCATTTGGTAAAAATCCGCCACTTGGCTGACGACCGAAGTCACGAGAAATACCACCGGGAGTATGACAATGACCAGGCAGATCAGCAGCGTGAGCAATGCATTAGTATTGCACCGCCCCGGCATTTTTTTGTGCAGCCAGTTTTGCACCGGGGCGAAAATGATGGCGATGGCCACCGCCCAAAAAATCGGCCCGAAAAAGGGTTTGAGCACCCAGAGGAACGCCAGGGAAACGAGCACCAGCAACCCGAGAAAGGATTGAGTTTCGATTTTTTTATTCATAGGACATCCTGCTGGATAGTTGGGGACCGCCAGAGCGCCGGCGGCGGCTCGGCTAGCTTAACCCGAAGCTCCATCATCCGAGAACTCACGGGGAAGTTCCGTCTGTTTGGCAACCCGCAGGTCCATATGGGGAGACGGAGGCTCTATGCCCAACTCGTCAAACCGCTTTTTAATGTTCTCCAACAAACTGAAGCGCACCGCACCGAAATCGGTGGTCTTCACCCAGGGTAATAATACGAAGGTAATCGAGGTGTCCCCAAGGGCGGTGAGGCCCACAGTAATCTCCCGATCCTTCAGCACTCGCGAATCCGCCGTCGCCAGGGCGAGCAGCTCGCGTTTCACGAGCTCAGCATCCGAGTGGTAAGCCACGCGAATTTCCAAGTCGATGCGCCGCTCAGTCTGCAGGGAAGAATTGATGATGTTGCCCTCGAGAATTCCGCCGTTGGGGACGGTGATGGTTTTATTATCGGGGGTCATAAGAGTCGTGGAAAAAATCGAGATTTCCTTTACCACGCCGGCGGTGCCGGCCGCTTCTATATAATCGCCGGAGCGAAACGGGCGAAACAGAATCAGCAGCACACCCGCGGCGAAGTTGGACAGGGATCCCTGCAGCGCCAGGCCGATGGCCAGTCCCGCCGCGCCTATAACCGCGACAAACGAGGCCGTCTGCACCCCGAGCTGGCCCAGGGCGGCGACCACCACCACGATCAAGAGTCCGTAATAGGAAATCTGCCGGAAAAACGCCGCCACCGCCCCGTCGATACCGCGGTACATCATGCCTTTGCAGAGGAGTTTGGAAACCCGCTCAACCAACCATTTGCCGACGACAAAAACCACCAGCGCCAGGAGGATTTTGAGACCGTAAGTCGTNNTTACGAGCTCGGGTAGGCGATCGATTAATTCTTCAAAATTTTCTTGCACTTCACGCGGCTCCTAAAAAATTGAACAGGGCCGCCGCTTGGGTCGTGCGGCGGCCTTGGAGCGTCTTAACGCTGTACTTTTTCGACGTTCGCGCTCACCTTGGCGGTCACTCGACGATTTTGCGCGCGGTTGTCCGCGGTATCGTTGCCCACCAACGGCTGGCTCTCACCATACCCGCGGGAGCTGACGCGCGCCTGGTCAACGCCGAATTTTTCCACCAGGACGCGGCCGACGGCCTTGGCGCGGTTTTCCGAGAGCTTCTGATTGTAGGCTTCGGAACCGCGGTCGTCCGTGTGGCCTTCGAGGCTCACCTTGGTCAGCGGGTATTCGCGCATGAATTGGGCGACCTCTTCAATTTCACCATAGGAGTCCTCGCGCACCGCGAAGGAATCATTTTCGAAATTGACCCGCAGTTGCACTTCCTTCGTTTCGGTGATGATGATGTAACAGCCTTTTTCATCCACTTTCGCGCCGGCGGAAGTGTCGGGGCACTGGTCGCTGCCGTCGGCCACGCCGTCTTTGTCCGCGTCCAACACCAACTCACAACCATTGGCGTCCACCCGAGTGCCCGCGGGCGTGCCGGGGCAGCGGTCCTGGGCATCGAGCACGCCGTCGCCGTCCGCATCGCTCGGAGCGGCCGGCTTCGGAGCGGGCGCAGGCGCGGATGCACCCAGAAGGAAATTAAGCCCGAGACCCACGTTGTAATGGGTGAGCTCGTTTTCCAGGTCATTGGTCAGACGCAGTTCGCTGCGCAGGCTCAGGGCCTCGTTGATGGCGATTTTCAAACCGCCGCCGGCATTCAACATGTCGTTCTCGACGTCGACGCCGCCGAAGTCGAAACCCTGTTTACCACCGCCGATGAGAAGGTACGGTTGTACCCCTTCGTTATCGGCGAAATGATAAAGCGCATCCAGGCGGTAGGTGTCGAGGTCGACGTCGGAGCTACTGGAGGTCAGCTCGGTACTGCCGGTTAAATAAGCCAATTCAAAGCCCCAGGGGGTGCTGGTCTTGTAACCCAGGGCAATTACGCCCAAATAGGGGTTGTCCAGCGGCAGGTCCTTGTCCAGCATCTGGTATTCAAAGCCTGGGGCGATGGTGAAACCGCTGGCCTGATCCGCTGCAGCCTGACCGACAACGGACACCGCCGCCGTGCAAATCGCCAAGCGAATCGCGCATGAGAGAGATTGTTTCATGGTGCACTCCTATGGTTTTGGTTGTTCTTGGAATCGAGGTGGGACTGATTGAAACCGGCGCGCAGCCTAACGTCGGAATGGTGAACAAATTCTGAATCCCGCGCTTTTTAGCAAATTTGGCCGGTTGGCGAAAGCGACACCGCACGTTTGGCGGGCCGAGAACTAAACCGGCGTCGTTTCCCGCGGCTGTAAAAACATCGCGTGCGCCTGCGTCAGGCCGAACAGGGCATCTGCAGCCAGGAGAACGGCACCGGCGGTCCAGGTGGTTTTTTCCGCAGGCCATATGGTTTGGTCGCGGAACACATAACCGGTCCAATAGCCGCCGTCGGTATCGCGCCACTGCGCGAGAGTCGCAAATAAAGCCAACGCCTGCTCCCGCTGGCCCGCGGCGACGAGCGCAATGACCAGTTCGCTGGTCTCCGCCATGGTGACCCAGGGCTCATCGTTGACACAGCGACAGCCAAGACCGGCTTCGACGAATTCCTCCCAGCGCCGCTGCAAGCGAGCCTGCGCGGTCTCGCAATTGCAAATTCCAGCGAGTATGGGGTAATACCAGTCCATCGAAAAACGCGCCTTGCTCGGCCAGGTGCGGTCAAATCTGTCCGGCTGATGACACAGAGCGTGTTGGAGTCGCGCGGCCGCTGCCTGCCAAAGGTCGCAGTTCCGGCCGAGCGCGCGGGCGATGCGGCAGGCGCAGTCGAGGCTGCGCAAGATCGAACAACAGGCGGTTACCAAGGCGTCGTCCTGGGCGCAGCCGGCGGCGTCGACTGCCCAGGCGATGTCTCCCTCTGCGTTTTGATAACGCAGCACGAACTCGACCGCCCGCTCCACCGTGGGAAACAGGTCGAGCAGGAACTGCCGGTGGCGGGTGACGAGAAAATGGTGCCAGACGCCTGTAGCCACGTAGGCGACAAAGTTTGTTTCCCGCAGCGAACTGTGCCCGCCGTCAATCAAATAGGTCGCGTACCAACTTCCGTCGGGAAGTTGCTGCCGCGCGAGCCAGGCGTAGGCCCGCTCCGCCTCATGCCAATGGCCGGCCACGCTGAGCGCCATAGCCGCCTCTGTGTGATCCCAGGGATCCAGTTTGCCGCCTTCGTACCAGGGAATGGCTCCGTCCGGCAGTTGCGTTCGGCGGATGAAGTCGGCGGTCGGCTGCAGGTCGGCGGGCAGTGGCAGTGATAGGGGAGTGGCTTGATTCAATGGTCAATCCTGTTCCTTGATGAAATAGAACACCACACTTTTGCCCAACAGCGGGTTGAGCAGCGTATCGAGCAGGCGGGTAAGGCGCGGTTGCGCCAGCAAATCCCACACGAGAAAACGATGGTAAGCCCGCACCGGGGCGAAGTCGGGGCCACGGCGCCAGAAAAGACATCGCAGCCACCAGTAGGGCACGTGCAGCGCGTGGGCCCAGTGGCGCAAGCGCAGGCGGAAGCGGTGCTGCTCAATCCGCTGGCGCAACTGGCTCGCCTGGAAAATCCGTACATGGCCACCTTCAACCCGATGGTAGGCTGAGCTCAGCCACCAACAAATACGCTCAGGCCACGCGCGCGGTACGCTGACGGCGAGCAGCCCACCGGGTTTGCTGACCCGCTGGATTTCCGCGAGCATCTTTTCATAATGAACGATGTGTTCCAACACTTCCGAGCAGATGATGACATCGAAACTTGCGTCCGCGAATGGCAACCGCAGCCCATCCGCGCGCAGAAAGCAGCAGGTTTTAGCCGGGTTCGGCTGGGGAAAATCCGCCAAGCGGCCCCGTGCGGTGGTTAGGTCGCGTGCGCTGGTGTCCAAGGCAACCACCTGTTCCGCCACGCCGAACCAATGGACCGCCAGCGCGTGCCGGCCCTCGCCGCATCCCAGGTCAAGCACCCGATGATGAGGCTGCAGGTGGAGCTCCGCCAAACGCACCGTCAGCACAAGGCACCCGTCGCGGCCGCTCGCCGGCGCGGGGCCAGCATCTGGGAGCGGTAATATTCGCTGAGGGTTTCCGCCACCTTCTGCCAACAAAATTCCCGGACTATACGCGCGCGTCCCCGCTGTCCCAGGTCCTCCGCGAGGGAGCGGTCAACCAGCACCCGAGCGAGCGCCTCCGCAAGAGCACCGCTGTCACCGGGAGGGAACAGCAGCCCCGCGTCGCCTACGACCTCCGGCAACGCGCCGCCGGCCGAGCTGATCAGCGGCACACCGCAACTCATCGCTTCAGCGGCCGGCAGGCCGAAGCCCTCATAAAGAGAGGGACACACGGCGATCGCCGCGTGCGCATATTCCTCCACCAGTTCCGCGTCGCTGATTCCGCTGCGAAACGAGACTTGCTCGGTCAATTCCAGTTCGCGCAAGAGACGCTGATTGCGGCCGTCCTCTTGCAGTTTACCGACCACCACCAAGTGCAGCTGCGGAAAACGCTCGCGCAAACGGTGCAGCGCTTCCAGCAGAACGGCGAAACCCTTGAGGGGCTGATCGGAGGAAGTGGTGGTAATCAGACGGAAAGGCACCCGCGGCACGTCCGGGCGCGGCCGGAACAGATTGGTGTCGACGCCGTTGCCGATCACTTGGGTACGTGCTTCGACCCTACCGAACGCCTGAGCGATATCTCGGCGGGAACAATCGGAAACAGTGACCAGGTGATCCAGCCGGCGCACCACTCTGCGCTGCATCCGCAAGAAACTGTACCAGCGGCGAATCAGCCAGCGGTGGCCCCAGCCGCTTGCCTCGGCGAGTGCCAAGTCGCGGTCGCGGGTGATGGGATGGTGCAGGGTTGCCACCACCGGCAGTCCCGAACGCTGCAATGCCAAGAGGCCGTAACACAAGCTTTGGTTGTCGTGCACCAGATCGTAGTCCGCCCGATGTGCCCGCAGATAACGAACCACTCGGCGGCCAAAGGTGTAGGGCTCGGCAAAACCGCCGGTCGCCATGGTCCACCATTCGAAAACATCGCTAAAGGATCGCAGATGGTGCCACCGCAGAGCGCGGATGTGGTTGGAGGTAGCGTAAAGATCGAGACTCGGGATAGGGATCAGCCGCACCTGCGGGTCCAGTTCCGGATAAGGTGGACCTGACAGCACATCCACCTTGTGGCCGAGCTGACACAACGCCCGGCTGAGGTATTTAAGGTAGATGCCCTGGCCGCCGACGTGCGGATGGCTGCGATAACCGAGCAGCGCAATGCGCAGGGGAGCCTCAGGTGTCACCGCGGCACAGTCGGAAGCGCGATGCACGGTTAGAGAGACCGGAGAAATTGTTCCGGCTCGAAAGCCAGCGGAACAAACTTCAGGGGTGCGCCGTCGGCTTGAGCCACAATCAAAGTTGGAAAACCGTAGATGCCGTAGTTGCGCATCAGAGGGCGAGTAGCGGGATGTTCACTGTCCAACCGCACAAAAACATAAGCTTCCTCGATACGCGCTTTAACCCGCGCATCGCTCAGCACCAAACTATCGAGCCGGCGACAGACGCCACACCAATAGGCAGAAAAATCCAGCAGTAGGGGCTTGCCCTGCTCCCGCGCGAGCGCTTGAGCTTCCTCAAGAGTGCGCTCCGGCAACCCGGTCGCTCGAAAAGCGGCGCGGCCGAGTTGATTGGGCGACGTCAACCAGAGTGCCGCGAGCAGCGCCGCTCCGAGCACACCGAGGCCGAACACGATAGCAAGGAGTTTTTTGAGGGGGCTGAACTTCATGCGGATTCCTGTCAGGCGGGCGCGGCGGGCTCGTGAATTATCGCTAATCTGGCTATAATCCCGAGCTCTTTTGAATTGGGGCGAACAGTATGGCCGAACGCAAGGCTTCCATCAATCGCGATACCCTGGAGACCCGGATCGCGGTGAGTGTCAACTTGGACGGCAGCGGCAAGGGCTCCTTCGCCACCGGCGTTGCGTTTCTTGAGCACATGATGGACCAAATCGCCCGGCACGGCATGCTGGACCTGGACGTCACCTGCCAAGGGGATACCCATATCGACGACCACCATAGTGTCGAGGACATAGGCATCACTATAGGCCAGGCGATCGCCAAGGCGCTCGGCAGCAAAAAGGGCATCCGCCGCTACGGCCACGCCTACGTGCCTTTGGATGAAGCCCTCTCCCGCGTTGTGATTGATTTTTCCGGCCGTCCAGGCCTGGTAATGCATGTGCCGTTCACCCAAAAACGCATTGGGAGCTTCGATACGGAGCTCTTCTACGAGTTCTTCCAGGGTTTCGTCAATCACGCTCAGGTGACCCTGCACATCGACTGTTTGCGCGGCCACAATGCCCACCATCAAATCGAGACCGTCTTTAAGGCATTTGGCCGCGCGTTGCGAATGGCGTTGGAGCGGGACGATCGACTGGGCGATGCCATGCCCTCTACCAAGGGGACGCTCTAGCTCCGGCAGCCCACGGACGCGTCCAACACCCCCAACGTTTGTAGTGGATTTTTTATGAGTACGCATATCGCCGTCATTGACTACGGCATGGGCAATCTCCATTCCGTTGCCAGCGCCCTCCGGCACGTGGCGCCCAGTGCGCACATCGAGGTCACGGCCGATCCCGCCCGGGTGCGCGAGGCCGAGCGAGTACTTTTCCCCGGCGTCGGCGCAATTCGCGATTGTATGGCGGAGATTCGGCGGCTCAATTTCGATCGCGCCCTAACCGAGGCTATCGAAAGCGGCAAACCCGTGCTCGCCGTCTGTGTCGGCTTGCAGGCCCTGATGGACAGCAGCGAGGGAAATGGTGGAGTGCCTTGCCTCGGCCATTTTTCCGGCGAAGTGCGCGGTTTTGGCAATTCACCGGAGTTCCGCGCCGCGGCGGCTGGCGAGCGATTGAAGGTCCCGCATATGGGCTGGAATCAAGTCCGTCAGACCATGGCGCACCCCCTGTGGCACGGCATCCCCGACCAGAGCCGATTTTATTTTGTGCACAGCTACTGCGTACACGCGCAACAGCCGGACGTGCTGGCCGGCGTGTGTCAATACGGCATTGAATTTGGAGCCGCCCTCGCCCGCGCCAACCTGTTCGCCGCCCAATTCCACCCTGAAAAAAGCCACGAACACGGCTTGCGCCTGTTGCAAAATTTTGTCGGCTGGAACGGTCAGCCGTGACGGTTAAGCCCTTTAAACGAGATCTCGCCATGCAAATAATTCCCGCCATTGACCTCAAAGATGGCCAGTGCGTGCGCCTGCGCAAAGGCGTGATGGAAGACTCCACGGTTTTCTCCAGCGACCCGGTCGCGGTCGCCCGCCAATGGGTGGAGCAGGGCGCGCGCCGCCTGCACCTAGTCGACTTGAACGGTGCTTTCGCCGGCAAACCAGTAAACGGCGAAGTGGTCACGGCCATTGCGCGCGCCTTTCCCGACCTGCCAATCCAGATCGGCGGTGGCATAAGGTCGGCCGAGACGATTCGCCACTATCTGGAAGCGGGAGTTCGCTACGTGATTCTCGGCACCAAGGCGGTCAAGGAGCCGCATTTTGTCGCCGACATGTGCCGCGAATTTCCCGGATCGGTGATGGTTGGGCTGGACGCGAAAAATGGTTTCGTCGCCACCGACGGCTGGGCCGAAGTTTCCACAGTGAAAGCGGCGGAACTCGCCAAACGATTCGAAGCGGACGGCGTCAGCGCCATCATCTACACCGACATAGACCGGGACGGCATGATGCAGGGCGTCAACGTTGCCGCCACCGTTGCGTTGGCGAAAGCTTCCAGCCTGCCGGTAATCGCCTCCGGCGGCATCACCAACCTCGATGACATCCGAGCTTTACTCGAGCACGCCGAGGAAGGCGCTGGCATCTGTGGCGCCATCACCGGCCGGGCGATTTACGAAGGAACCCTGGATCTCGCTGCCGCCCAGCGATTGTGCGACGGGCTTTGACAGGAGGATTCCTCAATGGCACTGGCAAAACGCATTATCCCTTGCCTCGACGTGGACAACGGCCGGGTGGTGAAAGGGGTGAAGTTTCTCGACATCCGCGACGCTGGCGATCCGGTTGAGATCTCGAAAAAATACAATCAGCAGGGCGCCGACGAAATCACCTTTCTGGACATCACCGCCACCCATGAGGCCCGGGATACCACGGTGCACACGGTGGAGGCCATAGCGGCCGAAGTGTTTATACCCCTGACCGTCGGTGGCGGTATCCGCACGCTCGCCGATATACGCCGGATGCTGAATGCCGGTGCGGATAAAGTGAGCATCAATTCCGCGGCGGTGAACAATCCGGATTTCGTAACCGAAGCCGCAGCGCGGTTCGGCTCGCAATGCATAGTCGTCGCCATAGACGCGAAACAGGTAAACCGGGTGGGAGAAACCCCGCGCTGGGAAATATTCACGCACGGCGGCCGCCGCCCAACCGGGATCGATGCGGTGGAATGGGCCGTGCGCATGGTCGCGAAAGGCGCCGGAGAGATTCTTCTGACCAGTATGGATCGGGACGGGACGAAAAATGGCTTCGATCTCGGCGCAACGCGCGCTATCAGTGATGCGGTCACGGTACCGGTGATCGCTTCCGGCGGTGTGGGTAACTTGCAGCACCTGGTCGACGGCGTCACCCTCGGCGGTGCAGACGCGGTGCTTGCAGCAAGCGTTTTTCACTTCGGCGAATATACCGTGCCCCAGGCGAAAGCCTTCATGAGAGAGCGGGGCATCGAGGTTCGGCTCTAGCGATAGGTCTTCACGTGACTTAATTTGCGGCAGAACCGCCGGAAGGGAAGGCCCTATCCGGCGGGAATGAAGAGGAAAGCTCTAACTGGGGGGTAGTGATCAGGCTGCGTTGCTGTATCGAGTGAGACTTTGCACCACGTGCGGCTCGGCATGGAGCACAAAATCGATAAATGCACTGGCGCCTGATTCGGCCTCGTGGAGGCTGTCGAACGGACCAATATCAAACCCCTCGCGAGTGATGTAGTAGAAATAACCGTCTCGCTTATAGAATCGTGAGCTGCGCGTTGGCAGCGCACAGTTTTCGCCGGTTCTATTCATGTTGTGTTCCTCGTGTCAGCTAGTTAAGAAGATGATCCCTCTGCGTGAAACCTGTTAAGCGTGTCGGCCAAAAGCCACGTGCCGCCAGGTTTTTTCTTGTTTGATCACTCCCTGGTCCGCCTCAATCTGGACGGATCGTCGAACATTACCACATATGCTCCAGGGATGGCATTGAGAGATTTGTCACAAAAACGAGGCGGATTTAGATCGATTTTGTAGCACTGGTGGGTAAGGTCGCGCAGCTGACCGCGGCGGGCGGCAGCTGGGAGAAAACGGTGCGGCGGCTCGCGGACCGCCAAATGAATAGGTCCGCGGGCACACTTGCCGTCCCAGCAAATAGTGCAAGGACCGAGGACGCCGCCAAACAGCTGGGTTCAGACAGCGCCGGCCCCAGCGTATTAAGGCGCGGCGGGTGCCGCCTGGCCCGCCGCTTTGAAGAAGGTCAGCCCTTTCAGCAAATTTAAGGCTTCGTAGAGCTGATTGTCTCGGCCTTGGAGCGGACCCACTTCTGGATTAAGTTCTTCCGTGCGCTCTTTGGTTTTGATTTCTTTACCGCCGGTGGCATTGTCCAGATGCCCTGCCAGCTGTGCCTCGGTAATTCGTTCGCGGCCTTTGATCGCCGTAAATTCCGCTCGCTCCACCACAAGATCTGGTTCTATGCCCTGCGCCTGAATGGACCGGCCGTTGGGAGTAAAGTAGAGGGCGGTGGTCAACTTGACTGCTTTCTCGTCGGTAATGGGAATGACTGTTTGAACCGATCCCTTACCGAAGCTGCGAGTGCCGATCAAGAGCGCTCGACGATGATCCTGCAGGGCGCCCGCGACAATTTCCGAGGCGGAAGCCGAACCTTCGTTGATCAGCACCACCAGGGGTAGGCCGTGTGTGAGGTCGCCCGGCTCGGCGTTGTAGGTCACATTTGAATGCGCCATCCGCCCTTCGGTGTAAACGACCTTGCCGCCGTCAAGAAATGCATCGGCGACCTCGACCGACGCCTGCAACACGCCACCCGGGTTATTGCGCAGGTCGAGGATGATTCCTTTGATCGCCTGTTTTTTCTGGGCATCTTGCACAGCCTTGGTCAGATCTTTGCCGGTATTCACTTGGAACTGCGCAATACGAACGTACAAAAAAGCTTTGTCCATGAGCTCCGTTCGCACGCTGCGCACCTTGATGGTATCGCGCACCAAGGTGACATCGAAGGGTTGCTCGTGACCCTCGCGCACAATGGTCAGTACAATTTTGCTCCCTTTGGGACCGCGCATCCGAGAGACCGCGTCATTGAGGCTCAACCCCTTTAAGGTCGTATCATCGATTTTGATGATCATATCCCCCGCCTCGATGCCGGCTCGCTGTGCGGGAGTGTCATCGATTGGACTGATGACTTTGACAAAGCCGTCCTCCATTCCCACCTCGATACCGAGGCCGCCGAATTCGCCCGTGGTGTGCACTTGCAGGTCGTCGAAGGATGAAGCGTCCAGATAACTGGAATGCGGGTCGAGCTGCTCGAGCATGCCGCGGATGGCATATTCGAGTAAGGTTTTATCATCGATCTCTCGAATGTAGGCGCTGCGAATATGTTCGTAGGCTTTGGTGAATACTCGCAAGTCCTCCAGTGGCAGCACGCTCGTCCCTGGCGCTGCGGCGGGCTCGGGCTGTGCCGCGGACGGCGCCGGCGTCTCGGCGACGCCCGCCTGGATCCAGCCTATAAGCGCCACGAAAATGAATGAGGAAAGGCGCATCGCCATAACAAACTCCTGAGCCGATGTTTTTAAAGTTGGGGTGATTATGGGGAATTTACGCGCGGTTGGCGACTGGTGTGCACGGCCGTAAACCGAGCTTAGGCGGCTTTTTTCAGCCAAACCTTGGGATTGGTGGGCTCGCCTTTGTACCGCAGCTCGAAATAAAGGCTTGCGCTGGTCTGGCCGCCGCTCATCCCCACCGAAGCGATTTGCTCGCCCGCTTTGACCGAATCGCCGAGATTCTTAAAGAGCGCTTGGTTGTGTGCATAGAGGCTCATGAAGCCTGCCCCGTGATCAACGATCAGCAGCAGGCCCTGGCCGCGTAAGTAATCGGCAAACACCACTCTGCCGTGATGAATCGCATGAACGGGGGCGCCTTCCGGCGCGCCTATGAGTATGCCCTGCCACCGCACCTTACCGGCCACCCTGGCGGAGCCGAAATTGCGCAGAATCTTCCCACGGGTCGGCCAGGGCAGTTGTCCCTTGAGCTTAACGAAAGGTTCTTTTGCCGCCGCTAGCGGCAGATCCTGCGCGATCCGCGCCACCCTTCGCAGCAGAGCTTCCAAATGGCGGCGATCTTCCTCGCTTGCTTTTAATTTGGCATCGGTGCTGGCGATCGCGCTTTCTAACTTCTCCAAAGTGCGCTTGCGCTCCGCGTGATTGCGCACCAGTTCATCGCGCTTTTGCTGCAGATTGGCGTGGTCCTGGGTAATGGCTTCGGTTTCCGCGACTATGGCAGGCTCTACCTCAGCAATGCGCGCCAGGGTCGCATTGAAACTCTGCAATTTTTTCGCTTGGGCGGCAGCGTGATAACGGTAGTAGCGCACGTTGCGTGCGACGAGCGCAGGGTCCTGCTGGTTGAGGAGCATTTTCAAGGGACTCTGCTGGCCCAGCCGGTAAGCAGCGTTAAGCTGCCGTCCGACTGAGCCCTCTTGCTGCTTTTTTGCGGTGACCAGCGCCTCCTTCTCGGAGCGCAACTGCTGCAGATGGCTTTGTTTGGCTTCGAGCTGCTCGCGCAGCTCCTTCACCTTTTTGTTTAGCTCGCTGATTTTGGTTTCGGAATTCTGCAGGTTATTCAGCAGTTGGTCGCGGTTGGACTTGACCGAGTCCAGTTCCTTTTTCAGCTGCTCAATCGTCGTTCGCAATTCCTGCAGACGCGCATTGCGCTCCGCCTCCGTCATGGCGCTGCCCGGCTGGCTCAGGAGCGCCCCGCACAGCAATGCGGCGAGGCACAAGCCCCGGCGCAGGGTTGATAATGTGATCATGGTTATCCTCTTTTTGGTCGTTGCACGGCTGCAACCACTGCCGCGCACTGAGTCTGCGCTCAGCCTATTCAGTGTAGTTCAAGGAGGCTGTGGCCGGTCATCTCCGCCGGCTGGGGCACGCCGAGCATCACTAGCATCGTCGGCGCTATGTCCGCCAGGCTGCCGCCCTCGCGCAGGCTGAGTTTGCGCGGGCCGGAGTATACAAGCGGGACGGGTAGGGTCGTGTGCTGGGTGTGCGCTTGGCCGGTACTGTCATCGAACATTTGCTCCACGTTGCCGTGATCCGCCGTGATCAAAACGTCTCCTCCGACCTTGGCAGCGGCCTCCAGAACTCTCGCCAAACATTCGTCCACGGCTTCTACGGCCTTGACCGCCGCGTTGAAGATACCGGTGTGGCCGACCTGGTCACAGTTTGCATAATTGCAAATTATCGCATCGTAACGACGGCTCTCGATTGCCTCTACCAACTTGTCAGTGACCTCTGGAGCGCTCATTTCCGGCTGAAGATCGTAGGTCGCCACCTTCGGGGACGGAATCAGGATCCGTTCTTCTCCGGGAAAAGTCTCCTCCTGACCACCGCTGAAGAAAAACGTAACGTGGGCATACTTTTCGGTTTCAGCAATGCGCAACTGTGTCATTTGGTGCTTGGCCACCACTTCTCCGAAGGTGTTCGTCAGATCCGCCGGTGGATACGCGCAGTGAGCGTTCAGGCCCGCTTCGTATTCCGTGGTCATGACGAAGTCGGCGAGCCGCGGAACGCGCTTGCGCACAAATCCGGCAAAATCCGCGCTGACAAAAGCGTGTGTGATCTGCCGGGCCCGATCGGGGCGGAAGTTCATGAAAATCACCGCATCGCCGTCCTCCACTTTGACCTGCGCCGCGCCGTCCGGCCGCACGCTGGTTGCCTTGACGAATTCATCGTCTTCACCGCGATCATAGGCAGCCAGGAGCGCATCGATGGAATTGGTTGCGGTGTACTGGCCCGCACCGTCGACCATTAGGTCATAAGCAGCCTGCAACCGATCCCAACGTTTGTCTCGGTCCAGCGCAAAAAAGCGTCCGATCACCGACACGATCTGACCGACCCCTAATTCCGCGAGCATATCCTCCGCTTTACGCAGTGAGGCCTCCGCGCTGCGGGGTGGGGTATCGCGGCCATCCAGCGTCGCGTGCAAATAAAGCTTTTTGGCACCGCGGTCCGCGGCCAGCTTTAAGATCGCGAGTATGTGGTCCTCGTGGCTGTGAACGCCGCCCGGCGACAGCAGGCCCATCACATGCACCGCTTTGCCGTTCTGGATCGCCTTGTCCACCGCGTTGAGATAAACCGGATTATTAAAAAAATCGCCGTCGGCGATCGCTTTGTTGATGCGGGTAAAATTCTGATACACCACTCGTCCCGCGCCCAGGGTCATGTGCCCGACCTCCGAGTTGCCCATCTGCCCCTCCGGCAGTCCAACGGCCATGCCCGAGGTGGCAATGAGAGTCTTGGGTGAACTCTGCCAGAGCTTCTGCCATACCGGAGCTTTCGCTCGGGCGATCGCGTTGTATTTGTCCGTCTCGGCATGGCCGAAGCCATCCAGAATCAGCAGGACCACGGGTTTTTTGGGGGTGGAGGACGTACGAGAATCAGCAGTATTTTTGGCGTCAGTCATATCAAACCTTTGCAGCGACAGCGACGGGAACTAAGGGTGCGGTGGGTGGAAATCAATCCCAGGCGAAGTCCGGATATTCTAGCGACATTCCGCGAGATTGCCGAGCGCCGCGCCTACGGGCGTGAGGATGCGCGGCTTTCAACGGCTTTCATGTATACTTGCGACCCAAATTTTGGGCCCGCGGTCACTGGGAAGCGGGCATAAGCCGAGACGTTTGACGTTAACAGAGGTTTTAAGGTGAGCTGGTTGGATTTCGTTGTTCAAGAATGGCTTTTGTGTTCGCTTCTGGCGGCGACGGCGGTGGCGTTTCTCGTGGTGGAGTCGCGCAAAGGTGGAGCGACGGTTTCGCACCACCAGGCGACGCGCCTGCTGAACCAAGGCGACGCTGTGCTGGTCGACTTAAGAGACACTAAGGATTTCAAAGCGGGCCACATAGTGGACGCTATTAATATTCCCTATGCCAGTCTCACCGGCAAATTGGACGACCTGGAAAAATATAAAGCCAAACAGCTGATCGTGGTGGACAAAATGGGACAGCACGCCGGCTCGGCAGGGAAAATTCTGCGCGATAAGGGATTTAATGTGGTGCGATTGCAGGGCGGCATGCTGGAATGGTCCCAGCAGAATCTTCCGGTGGTCAAAGCATAGGCTTTAGAGAAGGCATCAGCGGTATGACAGTTACGATTTATACTCGCAAATATTGCGGCTATTGCGTGCATGCGAAAAATCTTTTTGATCAACTGGGCGTTCGTTACGAAGAAGTTGCCGTGGACCGCGACCAGGCGGCGCTGCAATCCATGTGCGCGCGCAGCGGGCGCCGCTCAGTGCCGCAGATCTTCATAGGCGAGACGCACGTGGGTGGTTGCGACGATTTGTATAGTCTCCACCGCAACGGCAAGCTGCAAGAACTCCTGGCGCAGGATAATGGTGGCCTGCAAGCGCAGCGCTGAACCGGAACGGGGGCGCGCTTGAATTTTGCCCCCGTGCCCCAAAATCTGGGAAACCTTGAATTGCCCGTCCTGCAGGAATTGCCCGGCCTGCAGATTGTGCCGTCTCGGCAATTTCCTAAAATAACCTGATAAGGCAGACATCATGGCAGAATCCAACAATCCCCAAGATGGCGGCGTGCAATTCGCACTGCAACGTATTTATCTGAAAGACCTTTCCTTTGAATCGCCGCTGGGCGTCGATGCGTTCAAGCAGGCTTGGCAGCCCAAGATCAACCAGGATCTGAACACCGGCGTCAACAAGCTGGAAAACGATCTCTACGAGGTCATCCTGAAGTTGACGGTCAGCGCCGTGATCGACAACAAGACGGTGTTTCTGGTGGAAGTTCAACAAGCTGGCTTGTTTTTGATCCGACAGCTGGACCCGAAACAAATGGCCCAACTGTTCAACACCACCTGCGCCCAGATCCTCTTCCCTTACGCCCGTGAGGTGGTGGACAGCTGCGTAGTGAAAGGCAGCTTTCCCGCACTCGCTCTGCCGCCAATTAACTTCGACGCCCTTTTTGTTCGGGCGATCCAACAGGCCCAAGCTGCCCAAGCGGAAAAAGAAACAGCTACCACTAATTAGTATCTGCAGCGCCCCGCGGCACGACCGCGCCCAAATGCCATTTCGCGTTTATTCCTTGTCACGCCCTGGATGCTCCTATACTTAGGAGCATCCAGGGCCGTTCGGCATTCGCCGAAGGTCGGCTTTGCCACGCATTGATCCGTTCCGTCCGAGCCCTATGACTGAATCTGAAGGAGCCCAATGGCCGATCCTATAGTCGAGGACATGCGCAAATCAATTGCTGCCCGCCGCATTCGTGTCATTCAGAACACGGTGCTGATCCTGTTTGCGATTCTTTTGGTATTCGGCATCAAAGCGGTTCTGCTTGCCAACACGCTGCGCCTGGGCGTTTTACTGTTCGCCATGTTAGCCGTGGCGCTCGCTTATTATTACAACCGCCAGGGGGCAACCTCCGTTGCCTTGGTACTGATCTTCACCGCCTTTTGGGTGTGCGTCATGATGGCCATACTCACCACGGGTGGCGAAGAGACGCTGCCCATGGCCTGGTTTCCGATCCAGGTCTGTCTGGCGGGCCTACTGGGCGGTCGCCGCCACTGCCTGTTTTGGCTCGTCGTGTGCTCCCTGTCTGTCGCAACCCTGTGGCTGCTGGATTCTACCGGCGTGGACCTCGTCCGCTTCGTGGTGGAAGAAAACAAAACGCTGCATATGCGCTTGCACCTGGTTGCGCAAATTGTGGTGGTCAGCGGCATAGTCTTATCGATCGTCGGCATGAACGGCCGCTATGAAGAGCAGCTCGTGCAACAGATGACGGACCTATCGCAGGAGGTGCGCCAGAGAAGGCGAGCGGAGGAAGCCGCCGTAGCGTCCAACCGTGCGAAAACCTTGTTTCTCGCCAATATGAGTCACGAGATCCGCACCCCCCTTAACAGCATCATTGGTTTCTCCTCGCGCCTGATTAAAAGACACCGGTTCGCCGATCCCAAAGATGAAGACGCCATTGAATGCGTCCATCGCAACGGTAAGGGCCTGTTGTACTTGGTGAACGAGCTCCTCGAACTGGCGAGTATCGAAGCGAATGACCTGCAATACCACCCCATAGCCTTTGCTGCGGACGGCCTGATCCGTGAATGCCTGACGGTGGTAGAGCCCGTCGCGCGGAGTTTCGGCCTACGGATCGACTACAAATGCAAGGATCCACTCGAGCTTCGCGCGGACCGCAGCCGGCTGCACCAGATGCTCGCAAGCCTGCTCTATTTCGCGATACGCCAGACCCGCGAAGGCTCGATTGAAGTTTCGTTGGCCAGGGCGTCCCGCAACCAGGTTGAAGGAGCACAAATTAGCGTTTCCGACACGAGCCCGGGCATTGCCGAGGAGCAGCTTGAAGGTTTGTTTGAAACCCACTACCAGCTTGTGCTCAACAGCAATCGGGACCTGCCAATCTCCGCCCTCACCCTGGCCCTCACCGCCAAGCTGGTCGAGATGCACGGCGGAGAGATCAAAGCCCAGAGCACGTTGGGCAGCGGAACGACTTTTGTGATCTGGCTCCCGCTGGAGCCTCCGACGGCGCAATTGGCTCCCAAATTCAGCGACGATTCAGCCAACGACTTTTAACCTCGAGACAAAACTGTCAGGAGGTCAATTATGAAATATCTCTCGTGGGCAATCGTCGGCTTGGTCGCCACCGCGTTTTCTGCCACTGCAATGGCCGGCGAGCGCGGCCGGCACTGGCGCGGTCATCACCACCATTATTCTCATCATCACTCCCACCACAACCACGGCGCCTATCTGGTCGGCGGTATGGTATTAGGCGCTGTGGTGAACGAGCTGAGCCAACCGCGCACGACCTACGTGAAAGACACGGTCTATGTGGAGCGCGCCGAGGAGCGCCGCCACGTCGAGGAGTATCTGTTAGATTCGGACGGCAGTTGTTACGAAGTGGAATATCGCAGGGGTCGTCGGGTCCTTTTCGAAGTCCCCCGTTCCGCCTGTTATTGAAACTGCGGTAAAAAACGGTTTACTGAGAGTGCTTCGGGGCCAAAGGGCCCCTTTTTTAATCACCGTTATCGTCAGCGTCCGCCATGCCGAGCTCTTTGAGCTTGCGGGTGAGGGTGTTGCGCCCCCAGCCGAGAAGATTCGCAGCGTCCCGCTTTCTCCCGGCGGTATGTTTTAGAGCGGTTTCGATTAGGGCCCGCTCGAAGGTGGGCACCGCTTTGGAAAGGATGTCGTGTTGACCCCCGGCGAGACACTGATCCGCCCAATGCCGCAGCGCCTTTTCCCAATCCCCCGACGGCGCCTGGGCGTCCTTCCGACTCATGAGTTCGGGCGGCAGATCTTGCACATGCACTTCGCGCCCGCTGGCCATAACGGTAATCCACCGGCAGGTGTTTTCCAACTGCCGCACATTGCCCGGCCACGACAGGTTGCTCAGATACGTTTCCGCTTCCGACGTGAGCATCTTCGGCTCGACATTGAGCTCTGCGGCCGCCTTGTGGAAAAAATGCTGTGCGAGTTTGGGAATGTCTTCGCGCCGGTCCGCCAGCTTGGGCAGATGGATCCGGATGACATTCAAACGATGAAACAAGTCCTCACGAAAGCGATTCTCCTCCACCAGATGCTCGAGGTTCTGATGAGTCGCCGCTATGATGCGGACATCCACCTTGATCGGGGTATGACCGCCCACGCGATAAAACTCCCCGTCGGCAAGCACCCGCAAAAGGCGGGTTTGAGTTTCGGCGGGCATATCGCCGATCTCGTCGAGGAATAAGGTACCTCCGTCCGCTTGCTGGAACCGCCCCTGACGCAGGGACGCCGCGCCGGTGAAAGCGCCTTTTTCATGACCAAACAGTTCCGACTCTATAAGGTCGCGCGGAATTGCCGCCATATTTAAGGCGATGAAGGGTCCCTCTCGTCGCGGGCTATGGCGGTGGAGGGCGCGCGCCACCAGCTCCTTTCCCGTGCCGGATTCACCGTTGATGAGGACGGTAATATTGGATTGGGACAGACGGCCAATCGCTCGGAAGACCTCTTGCATCGCCGGCGCTTCG
>DJFO01000146.1:15179-15641 GCA_002432555.1 Marinagarivorans sp. UBA5870 | reverse complement strand
TCATCCACATCAAAAGGCTTCGGCAGATATTCAAAAGCGCCGCCTTGGTAGGCGGAGACCGCGCTGTCGAGATCCGAATGCGCGGTCATTATGATAAACGGCATGCCCGGATATTCTTTGTGCAGGTTGGCAAGCAGGGAGAGACCATTGGTTCCCGGCATACGTATATCGCTAATGATCGCGTCCGGCTTTTTGTGCGTCAGCTGGGCCAGGGCTTTATCTCCGGAATCAAAACAGTCCGTCTCTATGCCCGACTGTTGCAGGGCTTTTTCCAAAACCCACCGAATCGAGCGGTCGTCATCGATGATCCAGACGAGATTAGGCTTCTGCATAGTGTTCTTCCAAGGGTAAGTAGATTGAAAACTCAGTCAGTCCCGGCTCGCTTTCGCACTCGATAATGCCGTCATGTTGACCTATGAGATTTTGAGCTATGGCAAGACCTAGGCCCGTGCCCTCGGCCCG
>DJFO01000146.1:8144-15172 GCA_002432555.1 Marinagarivorans sp. UBA5870 | reverse complement strand
GGTGTTGCTTGCGGCCGATCGTGTAGCGCCGCTGCACCCGAGTCCGGAAAGTGATCCTGCCGTCACGCTCCCGACCACTCTCGAGCAATACCTGCGCCGCATTACGCGCTATGTTGAGAATCGCTTGGATTAGGAGCTCGCGGTCACCGGGCACCTCCGGAATGCTCGGATCGTAGTCGCGGACAAGCCCCAGGCAGTTGCTGGTTTCCGCCCGCACCACACTCATCACATGTTCCAACACCTCGTGGATATTGGTCGGCTTGCGGTTGGCTGGACGGTGAGGGCCGAGCATTCGGTCGACCAGATTGCGCAGCCGATCCGTCTCATCGATGATGATCCGGGTGTACTCCTCAAAACCGTCGATACTGTTGGCGCTCAGCTCCCGAGCAAGCAACTGCGCTGCGCCGCGAATTCCACCCAAGGGATTTTTGATTTCGTGGGCGAGACTGCGGATTAAGTTGCGCGATGTCTCTTGGGTCGACAGCATGGCCTCTTCGCGATTGATGCGCAGGAGACGGTCCAAGGCGTGGGCCTCTATGACCAACATGCCCAATTCGGGATTCGGGCTGACAGAATAGTCCACGGTTATTTCACTGTTGTTATGCAGGCGCCAGCGCGCGCGGCGCATAGTGAAGTGGCGGTTGTTGGCCATGGCTTCACGCAGTGAATCCGCAATTTCTTCCAGCTCGGCGAAACAGTTGCTGATCGACTTCCCCAAGACCTGGTCGCTGCTCACCCCGAGCAACATTTCCGCCGAGCTGTTGACGAAGGTCAACTGCAGATTTTCATCAAGCACTATGGTGGCTGTCAGAAGATTATCGAGAATCTGCTTGTAATGCGTGGCGTCAACCATAAATGCTGTTCCGATTAAGTGAGGTGGCCGAAGCAAAAACTAAACCAATCGCTGGATCGATCAACGGAGCGGTAAAGGGCATTTTTTAACGCAGCGGGTGTGCACCAAAAAAAGTAATCTAAACGCCTGATTTTAGGGCCATTGCGAAATCCCCAGGCCGCAGGAGTATGAAAACAAGATGGGAGGCAAACTTTGGATCGGGTGGGCGAGCTCAAAAAAAGGCCATCTCCTGCATAAACCGGGCAAGCCATTTTGCCCGAATGCACCAAAATAAGACATTCGGCGGCCGCAGGTTGGTGCAGGATGCACGGGTTTGTGCGTGTAAGCGAAAAGCCAGAGCCTCAAAAACAAAAAACCCCGCATGCGCGGGGTTTTAGAGCGGGATTAGCGCCTTTATACGGAGTAGTAGAGCTCGAATTCGACCGGGTGCGGAGTCATGTCGACGCGCTGAATGTCGGCGCGCTTCAGCGCAATATAGGAGTCAATGAAGTCCTTGCTGAATACACCACCGCGCGTGAGGAATTCGTGATCCGCCTCCAGAGACTTGAGAGCTTCTTCCAGAGAGGCGCAGACCTTCGGGATTTCCGCTTCTTCTTCCGGCTCCAGGTCGTACAAATCCTTGCTTGCCGGCTCGCCGGGGTGAATCTTGTTCTGTACACCGTCGATGCCGGCCATCAGCAGTGCGGCGAAGGCCAGGTAAGGGTTGGCCGTCGGATCGGGGAAGCGAGTTTCGATACGCTTGGCTTTAACGCCCTGAACGAAAGGAATTCGGATGGACGCTGAGCGGTTGCGAGAAGAATAGGCCAACATTACGGGCGCTTCAAAACCGGGCACCAGACGCTTATAAGAGTTAGTCGATGCGTTACAGAAAGCGTTCAGCGCCTTGGCGTGCTTGATGATACCGCCGATGTAGAACAAGGCCGTTTCGCTGAGACCCGCATAAGCGTCGCCGGCGAATTGGTTGACGCCGTTCTTGGAGAACGACTGGTGCACGTGCATACCAGAGCCGTTATCGCCGATCAGGGGCTTGGGCATGAAGGTCGCGGTTTTGCCGTAGGCGTGTGCCACGTTGTGCACGCAGTACTTCAGGATCTGAACTTCGTCAGCCTTTTTAACCAGGGTATTTGCGCCTACGCCGATTTCGCACTGGCCAGCGTTGGCAACTTCGTGGTGGTGAATTTCGATAACCAGACCCATTTCCGCCATGGCGTTACACATAGCCGCACGAATGTCGTGCAGTGAATCTATGGGCGCAACCGGAAAGTAGCCGCCTTTGATGCGCGGGGCGTGGCCGTGTTTGCCTTCGGCGTCTTCGCCGGATTGCCAAGCCGCTTCCTCGGATTTGATTTTATAGAAGGCACCGCCCATACCGGATGCGTAGTGGACACTGTCAAAGATAAAGAATTCGGGCTCGGGTCCAAACAGCGCGACGTCGCCGAGGCCGGTGGATTTCAAATACTGTTCGGCGCGCTTACCGATGGAGCGTGGGTCGCGATCGTAACCCTGCATTGTAGAGGGCTCGACTATGTCACAGCGCACTATGACGGTGGGCTCTTCGTAGAAAGGATCCAAGACGGCGGTGGAGTCGTCGGGCATCAGGATCATGTCGGATTCGTTGATGCCTTTCCATCCACCAATGGATGAACCATCAAACATTTTGCCTTCCGTGAAGAAATTTTCGTCGACGACGAAAGCAGGAAAAGTAACGTGCTGTTCTTTGCCCCTGGTGTCGGTGAAACGCAGGTCGATCCACCGCGCTTCGTTGTCTTTAATCAGTTTCAGAGTCTTCTCTGACATGCGGATGTCTCCAACTATGGCCAAGGCCTAATGGTTATGGATGTAGAAGGGAAAGGGTGGTTGTTGCCTGCCTTCGGCGGCACAATCTAAGAGTTTCTCGATCGAGAAGCAAGGACAACAAGTGGCATATCCCTGGGCAAGTTGTGTGCCATAATTCTGCGTCTCACTCCCGGGCCGATGTTCCGCCGAACAGGGCCCCGGCCGGAGGCACATTCGCACCAAAACAGTGATTTATTTTGGTGCACCCCAAAATAGCATGCATCTTTTTGGTGCAACATTACGGGCACACGGGTCCAAAATGAAGTTTATCCTTAAGTTCTTCCCTGAAATCACCATCAAAAGCGACCCGGTGCGTAAGCGCATGAGCCGCCAGCTCACAGAAAACTTGCGGATCCTCCTGCGGCGCTTCGACCCTGAGGCGCGCGTGGAACAAGACTGGGACAAGCTTGAGGTTGCCGTGCCGGGAGAGGAAACGGAGCGCGTCAACGCCGTCGCGGATCTCCTCGCCTGTGTGCCGGGTATAGCCACCATTGCCCGGGTGAGGGTTCACGGCCTGGGGGACCTACAGGACATTTATGAGCGCACCCGCTCCGTATGGGGCGAAGCCCTGACCGGCAAAACCTTCTGTGTCCGGGTGAAACGCACGGGTCGCCACAACTTTTCGTCAACCGACGTGGAGCGTTTTGTCGGCGGCGGACTGCTGCATCACACAGGCGCCAAAGCGGTTGATCTGCAACACCCTGAAGTGACGGTCAAACTCGAGATCCGCGGCGAGCACCTATATATAGTGGAACAGACCTACGCCGGTTTGGGTGGATTTCCCCTCGGTTCGCAGGAGGCGGTGCTCGCCCTCGTATCCGGCGGCTTCGACTCTACGGTCGCCAGTTATCAGAGCATCAAACGCGGCCTGAAAACCCATTTCCTTTTTTTTAATCTCGGGGGCAAAGCCCATGAGGTGGGAGTAAAGGAAATCGCGTTCTATCTTTGGAATCGTTTCGGCTCATCACACCGGGTCAAATTTATTACCGTCCCATTTGAAGGGGTAGTCCAGGAAATTCTCAGCAAGGTGGACCCGTCGTGCATGGGCGTGATCTTGAAGCGCATGATGCTGCGCGCCGGCAGCCAGGTCGCCGACCACGCCGGAGTGGATGCTCTGGTTACCGGCGAAGCCGTCGCCCAAGTGTCCAGCCAGACCCTGACCAACCTCGCGATCATCGATCGCGTCAGCACGAAATTGATATTGCGTCCGCTGGCCTTTACCGACAAGGGGGCCATCATCGATCAATGCAGGGCGATCGGGGCCGAGCATTTCGCCGCGAACATGCCGGAATACTGCGGTGTGATTTCGGTGCGCCCCTCCGCTCACTTGCGCCTGGCCCGAGTGGAGGAGGAGGAGGCCCGACTGGACGCAACGGTGCTTTCCAGCGCTTTAGAGCGGGCCCGAGTGCAGCCGATCGACGCGGTCATGGACGATATAACGGAAACCGTCGCACAGGTTCCCGTCATAGCTGACCCCGCCGAGGACGTAGTGGTGGTGGACATTCGCCATCCCAACGAACAGGAATTGCGGCCCCTGCAGCGGCAACCTGCACCCCTCGCGATACCCTTCTATCGGTTGGATGCGGAGTTCGCGAATCTGGATGCGAGCAAGCAGTATTTGCTCTACTGCGCCAAGGGTGTCATGAGCCGTCTGCATGCCGCCCACTTATGGGACGCCGGTCATCGCAATGTCGGCGTCTACAGACCCAAAAGCTGAGGCGCTAGAGCGCCTCTTTGATCTTTTGCTCCAGCGCGGAGTTACGCGGCTCAACACTCGACCCGAAATGCTGAACCTTACCTTCGTCGATTAGGTACTTGTTGAAATTCCACGAGGGCGCGGCCGCCGTTTTGGCTAGGTACTGGAACAGCGGGTGGGCATCTTTGCCTTTAACAGGCACGTGTCCGAACATGGGAAAGGTCACACCATAATTTTTATAACAGACCGAGGCCGTGCCCTCCTCCGATTTTTCTTCCTGCCGAAAACTGTCCGACGGAAAACCGAGGACCACGAGTCCCTGCTCTTTATAGTGTCGATAAAGTGACTCAAGCGCGCTGAACTGGTCGGTGTAACCGCAGTGGCTTGCGGTATTGACCACCAACAGGGGCTTGCCCGCCTTGAAGTAGGAGCACAGGTTGACGGACTCCTGACTATGCAGCTTGCGCACTTCGACGTCGAGATAGGCGGGGCACTCGGCGGCGAGCACCAAATTCGGCAGGCCAACCCATAATGCCGCCAAGGCAGCGGCGCGGGGAACGATCTTGAACACGACTCTCCTCCTCAATAACCAACTCTTGTTACGCAGCTGAAGTGCTCGCAGATCACCTCAGGGATTGATATCGATGGTGTAGTACTTCAATAATTCGATCAACGCACCGACCGAGGTAATCGAACAGGTTTCTTCGGTGGTGTGGTAGCCCGTGGTGGGCACCTGCAAAGTCGCGCCCTGTATCCTACCGTTGGACGCATTGATTAGCCTGCCCAGCTCGGTGCTTCCCAGGGAAAAAGCGTCCTTTCCCTGCTCTTTGCGCAGCCGATTCTTCTGGGCGATATATTCGTCTTTGAAGCCGTACCGAATGCCGAGGACCTGGCAAGCGTTTTCCAGCTCGCGGATCATTTGCGGGTGGAATGCGGCATTCGAGTCTCGGTTGCGCAATACCAGATGCTGGGCCTCCGCCTCCTCTGTGGTGGCGTAGGGACTGGTATCCAGCACAATCAACTGGGTGGTCGAATTGGCAAACCTCTGGAACCACTCCAGCAAGAATCGCCAACTCCTGCCGGCCTCTTCCTGCGCCGTGAAAAAAGCCGTGCCCTGATAACCCTTGCGATATAGATAGAGAATCACTGCGGCAGAAAACACGTTGTCCAACTGCGCGCTGATCCGTTGATCCGCGATTTTCAGCTTGTCTTGAAATGCGACCGGCGTGCCGGCAACCACGTGTTCAAGCCCGTTGATTTCAAAAACCATGTTGCCGCGGTGCGGGCAAAGGAATGCACGCTCGATAATGCCTTTCCCGCGGTAGACGCCCGACCAGGGTTCGTAGGCATTGACCGCCGCTCCGCGGTAGCGCTCGGAAATCTTGGTGAAGGTTTGCTCGGAGACCGAATCCCCGATCAGGTCACCGCGGTTGCCCGCGATAAAAGCGGCGTACTGGAATTCGTTCGGACCGGTGCAGATCAAGCCGTGGCGGTCGATATGCGCGGACAAATAGCGGCTGGCGGGCTTGCTGCCTTGTGCCACCAGCAGTCCCTCATACCAGGTCGCACGCACGCCGATTTCCTCAAGCTCCCGTTGCAGCACGCGAAAGAACGAGTGCTCGGCGCTGACAACGCTGGGGTGACGGATGAGAATCTTGAGAGTGTCGAGAAATTCGTAGAGATCGTGCTGCATCAGGCCAGTCCGGACATTCGGGGGGAGAGAATCTTAGCGGAATGCCGGGAGTCGATACAAAACAAAAAAGGGGTACGGAGCCGTCCGTGGCCGCGAACTTAGAATTTGTAGACGAAACCTATGGTGCCGCCGCGCATATCGAATTCTTCGGCATTAATCAGCTTCTTCCACTCGGCCGTCAGGTCGACATTGGGGCTCATGACAAAGCTGACACCTATGCCGTAGGACATATCCGTGTGGGTGTCATCGCTGGGACCCGTGTTCGCTTCCAGGTCAATGGTGGTGACCCCAAGCAAACCGTAGAGGCTAGCCTTTTCGTTTTTGAGATGCGGCTTGAAGTAGAGGCTGCCGAAATATTTTGCTTCCACTTCCACCTCGGTCTGCTCTGCGTCGCCGGGCAGGGTTATCCACTCCCGCGCGGTGTTGAGGCCGCCACCCAAACGCCCTTCAATCGAAGTGTAAGGCGTCAACTCGACTCCGATAAGACCTTCCACGGTGGAGATAGTGAAATTATGGCCGATGTCGGACTGCTTGAACTGCCAGGCGGAAAGACCGCTACCCACATAGTAAGTCGGTTGCCATGCATGGGCGGAAATGGCAAATGTGGACAAACCTAACAGCAGCAGCTTCTTCATACCAGGTGGTCTCCAGGGGGATCTTCGCGGCCTACGCGTTGTTATTGTGTAGCAGAAAAATCGTTTTTCATGTTGCAAAAATCGACGGCTTGGCGTCTTCCAGCGCGGCAGCAAGTATTCTGTGAATTGCCAGGAAAGTCAAACCAAGTCAATTGCGCGCTATAGTTAATGATAACTGTAGCACCTCCTGCCGCTATCGCCGGAAAATTGGTGCAGCTATAATGCGCGCCGACCGCGCCCGCCCGACAAATCTTAGAGGTTCCCCCCAGTGATAGAACAGCTCCGCAATATTGCGATTATTGCCCACGTTGACCA
>DJFO01000146.1:6023-8084 GCA_002432555.1 Marinagarivorans sp. UBA5870 | reverse complement strand
GGCCACGCCGACTTCGGCGGCGAAGTGGAGCGGGTTCTGTCGATGGTCGATAGCGTCTGCCTGTTGGTCGACGCCGTGGACGGCCCCATGCCGCAAACCCGCTTCGTCACCAGCAAGGCCTTTGAGCGCGGGCTCCATCCCATAGTGGTGGTTAACAAGATCGACCGGCCCGGCGCGCGTCCAGACTGGGTCGTCGACCAGGTTTTTGACCTCTTCGACCGCCTTGGAGCTACCGACGAGCAGCTGGATTTCCCGATCATTTATACCTCGGCGATCAACGGCATCGCCGGTCTGGATCCAAGCACTATGGCGGCGGATATGACCCCGCTCTTCGAAATGATCATCAATAAAGTGAAACCGCCAAAAGTTGACCCCACCGGTCCGTTCCAGATGCAAATATCTGCGCTGGACTACAGCAGCTATGTGGGCGTCATAGGAATTGGCCGCATCGCGCGAGGCAGCGTAAGCCCCAACCAGGCCGTGGTGATACTGGATCACGAGGGCAAACAGCGCCGCGGCAAGGTCCTGCAGGTCATGGGTTTCCACGGCCTGGAGCGCATCGAAACTACGAAAGCGTCGGCCGGCGACATAGTGTGTATCACGGGGGTCGACAAGCTGGGCATCTCCGACACGCTTTGTGCTCCGGAAAAAGTGGAAGCTCTCCCGCCCCTTTCCGTCGACGAACCTACCGTCAGCATGACGTTTCAAGTTAATGACTCGCCGTTCGCCGGCCTCGATGGCAAGTACGTCACCTCGCGCAATATCAAAGAGCGCCTGGAGCAAGAGCTGATCCACAACGTGGCATTGCGGGTACGCCAGGGCGAGAGCCCGGATAAGTTCATAGTGTCGGGTCGCGGCGAACTGCACCTTTCCGTCCTGATCGAAAACATGCGGCGCGAGGGATTCGAGCTTGGCGTTTCACGTCCCGAGGTCATCCAGAAGATCGTCGACGGAGAAATTCAGGAGCCCTACGAACAGCTGGTCATAGACGTTGAAGAACAGCACCAGGGATCCATCATGGAAGAATTGGGGCTGCGGCGCGCCGAAATGACCAACATGGAGCCCGATGGCAAAGGCCGGGTAAAACTGGAGTTTGTGGTGCCGTCCCGCGGCTTGATTGGATTTCGCGGTCAGTTCCTTACCCTGACGTCGGGCTCTGGAATTATGACCAGCATTTTCGACCATTACGGTCCGGTTAAGGGCGGCGAAATGGCCGGTCGCAAGAACGGTGTATTGGTGTCGATGGTGAAGGGGAAAACTCTCGCCTACGGGCTCTTCAGCTTGCAAGAACGCGGTCGCCTGTTTTTGGGCCACGGCGAAGAAGTATACGAAGGGCAAATCGTCGGCATTCACTCCCGTGACAATGATCTGGTAGTGAACCCCACCAAAGCCAAACAGCTGACCAACATCCGCGCCGCGGGTACCGACGAGGCCCTGACCCTGACACCGCCGATTCGGCATTCACTGGAGCAGGCGCTGGAATTCATTGAAGACGACGAACTCGTGGAAGTCACACCCCACCATATCCGCCTGCGGAAAAAGTTGTTGACCGAGAACGAGCGCAAGCGAGCCAAAAACACCAAACTGGGCGGTTGAAGCGCCCTGCCAGCACCAGGGTCGGTCATTTTTGACGACCCTGTCACCCACATCAGTCTTGCTTTTTCCGCCAAAAGCACCCACCCTTAGTGAACGTCCATCAGTGGGCGTCCACCGGTCGCGGAGCTGACGCCGCAGCCGGGCATAAATAACAAAGTGCTGTGAGGTCTCTATGGTAAGCGCTCTTCTGTTCCTGGGTGTGTCACTGATTGTTGGTAGCTACCTCTTGAATGTCGCCCAGCCCGGTCTGCAGCGACAGGCAATCCGGATCGACCGCAAGCTGCCGAAACGCCGCAAATAACCCTTGTCTATTCTCCCTCGGGCGCTAGAGAATCTGTTCCCCGAGGAAGCCTCCTGACTGGTGCGCCCACAACTGGGCGTATATTCCGTTGCGCTCCAAGAGTTCTCGATGGGTGCCCTCTTCAGCAATTTTTCCTGCATCGAGCACCACCAGTCGGTCCATAG
>DJFO01000146.1:0-5954 GCA_002432555.1 Marinagarivorans sp. UBA5870 | reverse complement strand
CGATGCGCTGCCGCTGGCCACCGGATAATTTCACACCTCTTTCACCCACATGGGCATCGTAACCACGCCGCCCCTTGTGATCTTCGAGCTCCATGATGAACTCGTGTGCCTTGGCCTGATGCGCGGCCGCGAGAATCTCCGCCTCGCTGGCATCGGGCCGGCCGTAGATCAGGTTCTCGCGCACCGACCTATGGAGCAGCGAGGTATCCTGGGTGACCATGCCGATGTTTTGCCGCAGTGATTCTTGCCGCACCTGCGCAATATTTTGGCCGTCGACCAGAATCTCGCCCCCCTCCACGTCAAAAAATCGCAAGAGAAGATTAACCAGCGTGCTTTTCCCGGCCCCGGAGCGCCCGACAAGACCGACCTTTTCGCCCGGGCGAATTTGCAGGTTGAACCGGTCTATGACCCCGCTTCCCTTACCGTAGTGAAAACGGACATCGCGAAACTCGATACCACCTTTTTCGATCCGCAGTGCCGGCGCCTGCGGCCGATCGACTACCTGCTGCGCGCGCGCGAGGGTCTGCAATCCATCGTGCACCGTCCCAATATTTTCAAATAGACTCGAAACCTCCCACATCACCCACTGGGACATACCGTAAAGCCGCATCACCACCCCCACCGCCGTGGCTATGGCACCCGCGGTTATCGACTGCTGCATCCAAAGGCCGATGGAGGCGGCGCAGACGCTGAAAATCAACAGCGCGTTCAGCGTCCACACGGAGGTCACAAAACCGGTCACCAAGCGCATCTGCGGATATACGGTGCCGAGAAAATCGCTCATGCTGTCCCGCACGTAATTCGCTTCCCGGCGGGAATGTGAGAAAAGTTTGATCGTGGGTATATTGGTGTAGGTATCGACTATGCGCCCGGTCATTTCCGAGCGGGCGTCGGCCTGCTTCTGGGCCGCGGCCTGGAGGCGGGGAATAAAATAGCGCAAGACGCCCAGATACATGGCCAGCCAAGCGAGAAACGGCAGTATAAGACGCCAGTCCAGTTCCGCGGCCGTGAAAAGTACCCCGGCGAAAAAGACGCCGCTGTACAGAAACACGTCGAGCAGCTTCATCAGAGTTTCCCGCACCGCCAGGGCCGTCTGCATGACCTTGGTGGCCACCCGGCCGGCAAACTCATCCTGATAGAAAGCGAGGCTCTGGCCCAGCAGGTAGCGGTGCGCCTGCCAGCGGATACGCATCGAAAAATTGCCGAGCAGGGTCTGGTGGATGNNGGGGACAATGTCGTGAGCCAATCGACCAGTTGTCCGAGAAAGCGAAACAGCTGCACCTCGATCAGGGCGACCACCGCCGTGAGGAGCGCCATCACCGCGAGATAAGGCGCGCTGCCAGCCGCGTAGTGACGACAGAAGGCGAAAAATTCCGCGGGTGGCTGGCGTGGCGGGGCGTCGGGAAACGGGTCCAGCAGTTTCTCAAAAAACCTGGCGATCATCGCGCGGGCTCACACAGCAAAGAGCCGCGCAGTATGCCACAAACAAGCGGCGCTGGCGGCGGCCCGGTTCAGGTGGGGTCAATCAAATTCTGGGCGATCATCCGCAGCGCGGTGATACTGGGAATGAAAAAATATTCACCGCCGCGAGTTGTTACAAATCGCGGCAGGCGCGCGCAGAAAAATGGTGGCTGAGTGGGACCCGCGCCCTGAATGATGAAATCCCCGTGCCCGTCGTGATTGCCCAGCAGTGGATCCTTTTCATTCGCCAACTTAAAGTCGTTGCCATAATTGATCCACTGTTGCTGCACAAACTCGAATTGCCGTTCGATGCTGGCGTTGACGCTCATAAATATGATCCCATGCTCGCCCGCATCGGATGTCGAATCCTCAACTTTGCCGTAGGGCAATCCGCGCCGNNTGATGACCGCGAATGTCCTTGTTAAAGTCAAAGCCGGTCAGTTTCCGACGCAGGGCGTGGTAACGATCCTGAGCTTGCCGGCGGGCCTCCGGCGTTTCGGCGTCCTTGGCTGCGCGGCGCGCGGCGTCCATTTCTTGTATGAAGGCTTCGGCCTCCGCCTGGGTGGGGAAAAGGGCGATGGGAGCCCCATTGCGCCAACGCCCTGACATTTTTGCCACCAGAGCTTCGGGGCCGCCCGGAAAATCTCGGCCGATGTCGGCGACGTAACGATTAAAGGTTCCGACATTTTCATGCAGCTTGCGATACACCATAAAGGTACCGTTCAGCGCCAGGAGGTGCGGAGTCGGGGCGATCGGCAGTTCTTGAGTCTCGTCGCGGTAACCAAGAATAAATTCCCCGGTTTCCAAGGGCGCCCAACCCGCCTCGGTGGAAGGATCGCCGCGGGTGGGTTTGCCCCCGCCGATAAGATTGGCAGGATTGCTCCCGCTCCCCTTGAAAAAAGGATCCGAAATACCGTCGGTGTACCCGAAATGTTCCTTTGGCGTCGGCACTCCATCGACGCAGAGCGCGGCGGCTTCCTGGTACGGCATGTGTTCATCACCGGGTCCACGGTGGCCGGAAAGTTGTTCCACCTTACCCTCGATGCGACTGAGCAAGGCTTGAATTTCGGCGTAGCGCGCTTCCAGCGCCGCGTTGGTGCGTGCGTTAATCGACAGAAACAAGTGCACACATTTATCTTTATGCCAAATCGGATCCCAATATTCGGCTGCGCTCGGTCCATCGTCCCCCAAAATTTGCGCGCGCGCCTTCATGCCCATGCTGAATTCTTCGGGAAAACTGTGCAGGCTTTTGGTCGGCAGGCCGAGGTGTTTCAGCCCCTGATAGCTGAACGCGATATTGGTCGTGGCCATGGGGAGGTTGATTCCGCCGAGCCAGGGGCGACTGGTGGTAATTAGCGGAATCAGGCAATTGACAAAAAAGCGCCCACAATCCACATCGTGAAATTGGAAAAAAATATAGCGGGCAACGGGATAGCCGAAGCGGCCGTATGCTTTAACGATATTGCCTTGAATATCGTCCAGGTCCATATAGTCGGTGGTCATAACATCTCCCAAACGGCGGCGGACTTATAAGGAATTTTGGCCCGGGAACCAGCTCGGTCCGTCGAGGTTGGCCGGCTGAGTGCGCGCGATAAACGCGCGGAATGCCGCGCGCAACTGCGCCGGCGCGAGACCTTGGGCGTCACAGGCAAATTGCGACAATTCCTGCTTGAGGTAGAGCGCCTTCAGCTGTTCCGCGAGCGGGGCGCCGCTCGAGCCATTAAAGTAAAACGTGGTTTTGAGGGCGCAGCGCTTGATGTATTCGATAAAGGTCGCTTCGTCCTGCACCTGCTCGAAGCCGACACAGAACCGCCAAGTGCTTTGCGCATGGTCCTGCGCCTCGGTCCAGAAGCCGCGCAGGTAGTCTTCAACCCGCCCGTGAAAATTACAGCAGAACACGAGGTATTGTGATCGGAGGTGGTCTTCGACCGCCGGTGTTCCTTCAAAAAAAACATCGTGAAGAATATAAAACCGGCATAAAAACGTGTTGGGCACCCGCGCCATGGGGCTAATCGCCTCGCCTTCGAGACTCTGCAGATATTCGCGAGTGATCGACGTGTAACTTTGGTCGCCGAGATAACCGCGTCTGATCGGCGACATAACGGTGAGCGGCGTGGGTTCCGAGGAAGAGCGAAACAGCATAGTTTTCTACCCAATTAAGACCGAGGTGTGCTTTCGAGACGGCCGTAAAGCTCGTTGAGGCGACGGCGCTCCTGAATGGCCTGGTTGGCGAGACTGACCACCGGTGCGGGCGCCATTTTCCCCAGGCAATCTTGCACCTGAAAAAGAAACGCGGCATAGGCTTTGGTAAATTCCGCGTCGGACAGCTCGGCCGACGACTCTGTAAAATCGAGCAGCGCGGTCCTGAGCCGGATAGCCGCCTTCACATCATTGGCCGCCGCCATGGGATAAGGATTGTAATAGTGTTCCGTCCAAATCTGGTTGTGCAGGATGTAACGGTGAAAGGGTTGCAGCGGCACCGATTTCGGATAGCGCACATTGCGCTTCCAAATCAGGTCGAGCCCACGTGGAATGGCCATATGAAAGCTGTCGACGTACTGATTCCAACTGCCGTTGAAATTGCTGAAAAACAGCATGTAAGAATATTTCAGTTGTTCTTTCGGCTGATCTTCCGCGAGGCGCGGAAACTGGTGCGGCTTGACGATCACCCAGCGGGCGTAATGAATGAGCGAGAGCGTCTTGAGGCCCCTGAGCCTGCGCGCCAGGATTGGGGTTTTGGCCAACCAGAAAACAGCGAGCTTGAGCCATACACACCAATGCGCCAGTGGCGTAATCACGTTCATGGCGTAGGCCTTCCCGGCGATATTCGACATGCTTATTCCTCGTTGAATGGAGAATTATCGCGCTCCGCCGGAATGCGGTAGTCCGTGGGTTCGAAACGCCGCTGGCGGTTGCGGGTATGGCGGAAATCGGAGAGGGCGTCATAAATGGCCCGGCGCGCACGGTTAATGCCGCCGAGCGGTCGATGAGCCGGCAGCGAATGCCACGGACTGAACGACAGATCGCGCCCGTAAGTGCTCTGCTCGGCGCCGTCAAACTCCTGCCGCGGAATATGGACAGTCGCCACTTTGACAAACGGGGAATCCGGCTCGCGCCACAGTTTTCCCGGGTCCTCCACCGGCATATGTTTGGGGCAGGTTTGCAACTGCACGCAGAAATCGAAGGCGTAATCCGCCTGCTGCAGCTGCGCCGCCATAGTCTGCCGCAGATAATCCGGCGCCGCATCGGGAGGCACCCGGGTACTGACGCCCGCGTGGGGTATCAGCGAATATTTGACAATCTGATCCGGACCCAATTGGTAGGGCGTGGTGCTCCAGTAGCGGGTCTGCAGGGGACTCGCGTAATTTTTATTGGACCTGAACAAGTTCCAGACCGAACGGGGATAACGCAAAAAGTGCAGCAAGAGGTTGAATTTTCCAGTAACCAGGGCCTTGATCAAATAAAAAAATTCTTCGACATCGTGCGTAACGAAGACCGGTGTGGATATGGTAACGAAATCCTGGCTGGTACGATTGCCGTCCGCCCCTGGGATTTTTTCGCCCGGCACATTCATCAGTTTGATGGCCGCGCCGCGGATGTCCTTGATGTGGTCCGGCTGGGGTGGCGCGCTCTGATTGGAAAATCTGAGCCAGGCGTCGTAAATTCGCCCTGGGAGAAAAACTCCGTGCTGCAAATTCTTCGGCAGCTCGGCCGGCACAACAAACGTGGCCCGCACCAATCCGTGTTGTTTGGGATGGGCATCACGGTGCATGGCGGTGGAGTTCTCCCGCTCCATTTTCGCTCGCAATATCTCCGTTAACCTGTCCCGAAAATGGTCTTCATTAACAGGCTTGTCTTCATGGGGCGCCAGTTCGTTGGGTCCGAGTTCGTAGTGCCCTTGTTCGTAAGGTTTTTGCTCGTGCATCATGCGCTGGTCCAGGCATCAATCATCACACTCCCAGACGACAATATCGAAAAACTTCACTGCCACGTATGAGCTTTTCCAATAACGGCAATCGTTAGGCCAGAGTCTGTGGCAAGCGATTCGAGGGCCGCTCGCCGCAGCGACCGCCGCAAATCCTAAAACAGGATAAGCGGCGGGGCATCCGGCGATGCGCTACCAGCCGACCACGATCAGCACCCACCCAAGAATGGCCAAGCACAATGCCGACTGGGTTTTCTTCCAACTGAAAAACGCGTAAATGTACGCGAGCGGCGGCAGGAAAAGGGNNGGGCTCACGAAAACGCCGTCAGCGGTGTAATGCGCGGCGGCATCGAGCCCCCAGTTGAAATCCACCTCAAAGGCAATGAACATCAGGTAAATCCAACTGACGGCCAGCAAAATAACGCCAAAGGTGATCAGGGTGGCTGAAATAGGTTCCATGGTGACTCCTCTCGATTATTAGCTTTTTATTGAAAATAGATTGTCGACTCGCGGTCGCTACAACTCCAGCATGAAGGTCACGGGGCCGTCGTTGACCAGGTGCA
This sequence comes from Marinagarivorans sp. UBA5870, assembly GCA_002432555.1. The sequence continues at coordinate 5 of DJFO01000146.1, read as the reverse complement.
CCTGC
>DJFO01000241.1:211-7046 GCA_002432555.1 Marinagarivorans sp. UBA5870 | reverse complement strand
AATCCCTGGCGGGTCTGCTCAAACGATTTGTTCATTTGCGCCGAACGCTGAGCAAGCCGGTCTAAATCCGCAGTGCCGTCCACCATGGTTTTAGCCAGCGCATAGGCCTGATCAAAATACTCCGTAAAACTTACCCGCAGCGAGCCGACGTCATTGGCCAAAACCGGCTCTAATTCAACCACCTGCTGGAGCTCCTGCAACAAGACGTCTTTATTTTTTTGCGCCGCCGCCAAGGGTTCCGCATCCCCGGTGGTAGCCGCGGATTTAAGCAGATCATTAACCCGCTCCAAACCGAAGAGGACCCGGTCGGAGATGCGTAAAATCGGGAAATCCCGGTCCCGCGCAATGTGGAGCATTTCCGCGTTGCGGGAGGCCATGCCAGCGGTGATCGCGAGATAGACACCGAAACTGAGGATTGCGATCAGCGGAATTAAATAGATTTTGCGGTCGATCGGCAGATTTGCCAGAAAACCCATAGAGCGCCCGATTCATGATGAAATGCGGCGCCTCCAACTCGGGAAGCGTTATTATTCTCGAGTATAGCCAAATGATTTTCTTTTTCTGGACAAGGGGTATTACAGAGCAACAAAGTATAAGCGCGGAAAAAAGCGCCGGCTTTTATTCGCAAATTTAATATATATACGGACGCACAACCGCCGGCATGGCGCGGGAAAAGTGCCCTTACTCGTAACGCAGAACGTCCGCTGGCTGGGTGCGGCTCGCGCGCCAAGCGGGGTACAGCGTGGCGAGAAAACTCATCAATAATGCCGTGATACCCACCTGCGCTATATCGTCGAAGGAAATTTGCACGGGCAGATACGTAAGGGGATAGACGTCCGACTTCAGAAACTGCACATCAAATAAAATCTCGAATAGCCGGACGAGAGGCTGGACCACCAGCGCTAGCAAAAGACCAAATACCAACCCCAGGACCGTACCTATAATACCGATCACGCTGCCCTGAACCATAAAAATGGTCATTATGTCCCGCGTGGACGCACCGAATGTCCGCAGTATCGCGATGTCACCTTGTTTTTCGACCACCACCATAACCAGGGTCGAGACCACATTGAAAGCGGCGATGGCGACTATGAGCGACATCAGCAGCGCCACCAATTTTTTCGACATGTGGATCGCCTGGTAGAGATTGCCGTGGGTGTTGAGCCAGCTGGTCCCGTAATATTCGCGACCCAGTTGACCGAGCGCAGCCCAGACTATATCGCGCGCGGCGAAGAGATCGTCCACTTTGAGGCGCATGCCGGAGACCTTTTCCGGCGCGGTGGTCAGCTGAGCGGCGCTGCTGAGGTGGCTGATGGCGAGGGAATTATCCAGCTCGGTTTGGGTGCGGAGAATTTTTAGCAGGGTAAAATACTGGATGCGCGGGGTCGCACCGCCGCGATCGCTGGGCACCACCAGCATGACTTGCTCCCCCTCTCCAACACCCAGGCGCTGCGCTAAGGTGTGACCCAACACCAATTGCCCCGGCCGGTCCTGCAACGCGGTCAGGGTCTCGGCGGAAAGAAATTCCGCCGTGCGGGAAACTCGAACTTCTTCGCGCGGCTCCACGCCATAGAGGATCACGGGTTCCGACTTGCCTTGATAGGACACCAAGCCTTCCAGCTGAATAAACGGAGCGGCGGCGCGGATACGCGGTAGCTGCTCGAGGCGCCGCTGCAGAGCCGGCCAGTCGCCGATGCCGCCTTGCTGGTAAATTGCCGCCTGAGGGACCAGCCCGAGAATTTTTTCGCGCAGCTCGCGATCGAAGCCGTTCATGATCGAGAGCACCGTGATCAGGAGCGCAACGCCCACCACGAGCCCGGTGATGGACACGCCGGAAAAAAAAGAAACCAATTGATTGTTGCGAGGCGCGCCCGTGTAGCGCAACCCGATAAACAGGGATAATTTCATTCCGGCTCCACGCGCCCCAGGGCGCCGTCGCGCAATTCCAATACCGTGTCCATGGTGCGAGCGAATTGCAGATCGTGCGTCACCACGACGAAGGCCGTATCCAATTGATCACTCAGCTCCTGCATCAGCCCCTGGATAGCCCGGGCATTTTTGCCGTCCAGGTTGCCGGTGGGTTCGTCCATCAGCACACAGGCGGGATTATTGGCCAGGGCGCGAGCTATGGCTACGCGCTGCCGCTCCCCGCCGGAGAGTTGCGCCGGTTTATGTGACTCCCGCGCCGCCAGTCCCACTTTGGCGAGCAGCTCGCCGGCGCGCTGAAATGCCTCTTGTTTGGCCACTCGCGCGATCAACAACGGCATGGCGACATTTTCGAGCGCGCTGAATTCCGCAAGCAAGTGGTGAAACTGGTACACAAAACCGAGATAGCGGTTGCGCATTTTGCCGCGGGCATTTTCCGACATAGTGGAAAACGGCTGTCCCTGAAGAAACACTTGACCAGCGTCGGGTTTGTCCAGCCCGCCGAGTACATTGAGCAAAGTGGATTTGCCGGAACCCGAGGCGCCGACGATCGCCAGGTGCTGGCCAGCCGCCACGGTGAAATTAAGATTGCGCAGAATCTGCAGCTGTTGCGGCCCCTGCTGGTAGCTTTTATTGATATTTTCGCAGTACAAAACTCCGCTCATGCACAATTCTCTTCGGCAAACATTGGGGCGAATTTCAATTCCGTCGGCGTCGGCCGCACCTAGCCGGCCGCACCTAGCCGGCCGCACCTAGCCGGCCGCACCTAGCCGGCCGCACCTAGATGTTATACCGGAGCGCTTCCGCCGGTGCGATTTGCGCGGCGCGGTAGGCGGGATAACAGGTGACGAGAAAGCTGATGGTGGCCGCCCCGGCGCACACCCAGATCACGTCTGCCAGGAGCAACTGCGACGGCATAGTGGTAACAAAATAGACCGTTGGGTCAAAAATTTGCGCGCCGAAAAATTCTTCCGCCGCCGTGACCACAGTGGCGAGATTTAAGGCCACCACTATGCCCAAACCCGCGCCGATTAAAATACCGATCAAACCGATCACCGTTCCCTGAACCATAAATATGGCCACCACACCAGCGGCCGACATCCCCATGGTGCGCAGAACCGCGATATCAGCGCGCTTTTCCGTAATCATCATGATCAAGCTGGTGACTATATTAAACGCAGCCACCGCGATAATGATGCCGAGCATTATGCCAACAACGGTTTTTTCCATTTTGACCGCTTGAAAAAGGCTGCCCTGAGTTTCGCTCCAGTCGCGTCCGACATATTCAGGACCGAGTTCCGCCTCCAGGTCGGCAAGGTGGGCCGGGGCTTGATAAATTTCCGCAAACCGCAGGCGCAATCCCTCCACGCCCGGACGGCGCAGGAGTTTCTGCGCATCGACCACGTGCATCAGTACCAGGGACTGATCCAGCTGCGCGCCCACTTCAAAAACGCCCACCAGGGTGAAACGTTTGCTACGCGGAAAAATACCCGCCGGGGTGATGGCGACATCCGGCAGGGTGATCTGCACTTTATCGCCGATATTGACCCCGAGATACCTCGCCAGCAAGCTTCCCATGACGATCTGGTATTCGCCCGGGACAAGATCCGCCAGGTTGCCCACCAGCATATGCTTGTGCACAACTGAAACGCTCCGCTCGGACTCGGGATCGATACCCTGGATTTGCACCCCGTGCACACTGCCGTCGTAGGTGACCAATCCATGGCCGGCCACGAAGGGGGCCGCCCCCACTACCCCGTGGGTTCCCACCAGCCGTTGCGCCAGCGGGCGCCAATCGGAGAGGGGCGCCTGGGTTTGAATAAACGCGTGGGGGACCACCCGCAGAATGCGGTCTTTCAATTCGCGGTCAAAGCCGTTCATTACCGACAAGACGACTATCAGCGCGAAGACCCCGAGGGCCATACCTATAAAGGCAAAGAGACTGACAAACGAAATAAAAGTATTTCGCCGCTTTGCCCAGGTATACCGCAGGCCGATATAAAAAGGTAAAAAGGTATGCATGGCGCGCATTAGATAGGAAATCGGCGGGAAGGACAAGGTGGCGGTGGCGAAGCCGGCGGGCGCAGTGCCCGCGCCCCCAGGGCTAAATTTTCAGGTGCTTACGCAAAGGGTAACAGGCTTTGGTCACGCCTTTGTCCAGGGCTTTTTTGTCCTTTTCCTCGGCAAACAATGCTTCTTTGCGCTCGTATTTGCGCGTTTTGACATTGGCCGAAACCGGCAGGGAAATACCGCCGAAAGAAGTGAAAAGCCAAGTGCCATCGGGAGCGAAACCGTCCAGCCTGAGGGAAAGCCCCACGATGGAACCGGACCAGGTTACGAAGTCGTCGGAGGTACCTCTGGAGCGCAGTTTTTGACTGAATCCGTCCCACTGAGCCAATTCGCCTTTGAGCTTGGCCTCACGTTGCACCACGGTGGGAATCACCACTAGTTCTCCCGGGTGGGCGAAGACCTTGATCAAAACGGAGCGGGCTTTCTGAATGCTATCCGAATTTTCGTAAAACTCAGAGACGATCGCGGGGTAACTTTCGAGCAGCTTTTCCGGATCCCGCTCCGGCGGCACCGATTTGAAATTGGCGAAGGTTACGCGGTACCCGTACGAAGCAAGTTCTGTTTTTAGGGCGGTCGCGACCTCCTTCGCCTCCTCGCCCTGGAGCAGTTCATTGTCAAAGAAAGGGAGGAGCAAGATATTAGCGTTCGAAGATAAGAGAGGCAACTTTTCCGCATATAGATTTGCCTTATTATCAGAGGCCGCTGCGCTCAGCAACACGCCAAACCAGCAACTGAACACAATCAACATGGAAGAAAAATAACCCGGTTTCATAAAACCTCCTTCATTAGATAAACATCGATTTGGACTACCGGCGATGGCGCGTGCGCTCCTTCGTCGAAGCGGGTGTAATCGTGATCTTTTCGATCAGGCCCGCGGCAGCGGCCCGGATACCCTCGTCGTGGCTGAACGCCACCACCTTTTCCAGGAAGGGGACGGCGAGCCGAGGTGAGTCTGTGCGGGCCAAGTGGACGCCGATCGATAAATTCAACTCGACACGGCTCGGCGTGGCTTGGTACATCTCCATCATCATTTCGAGCGCGTTCGCTTGATCGCCCCCCAAGGCGTAGAGCTCCGCTAAAGTGTTAGTCGCTTGCAGGGTTTTGTCGCGGTGATCGTAGGCGCGTTTGCCGAGGAGCAGGGCCCGTTGGTATAAGGTCTCGTCCATTGGGATCTTAATTTGCTCGGCGAAGACTTCTGCGGCGTTGGCCAATACCACGGCGTCGTCGCCGGCAAGTTGCAATGCCTCGTCGGCTAATGACCTCGCACTTTGGTGGTCGCCGCCGCGCGCCTTCAGAACCGCGTGCAGGGATCGGTTGCGAGCATAAAATGCTTCGCCCTTTTTGCTTTGTGCCAACAGCGGCGAGGCCTTAGATGCGCGGTCCGCATTGATCAGCAAATCGGCTTTATGATAAAGCGCCTCATTGTCTCCAAGACGGCGTTGGCTCAGGGCTCCGGCGTAAGATTTTACCGGAATGCTGTAACCCATCAGATAATTTTTTTTCGCATATACGTCCAACTTTCTGTCCAGCTCGGCCGTCGATACCCCCATGATTTTCTCAAAATCCGCCACGCGTACCGCACCCCCCGCGTAAGCCGCCAGAAACACCCGCAAACGCGGTACATAATTCGGCTCCCCGTCTAGATGTCCCAACATCAAATAATGCGTCAACAACCAGGCGGCAGGGTAGAAAGCTTCCATTTGCTGCCCACTTTGGAAAGAACGATTTTCCAGGAGACTCGCGACGGTCAGGCGCTGAGCGCCCGCTGCCGCATAATGGCGCCATGGATTGGACGCCCCTATTGCCACCTTGTCGGCACCAATCCTGGCCGCACCCAGCAGGTCACTCAACCCCTCGTCGTACCAGCCGGGAAAGTTTACGCCGGTTCTCTCCCGCAAGAGATAGTGGATGTATTCGTGGAAGAGAGTGAGGTTTTGTTGCTCTTCCTGCAGTTTTTTACCTTTGGCCTTATGGCGGGCCATCACCATAACCGGTCCGTTCAGGGGATAATCGTAGTAGCCGGCTATCCACTGATTGCCGTATTCGCGAAATTCTTTATCACTGCGAAAAATGTAGATGCGAGATTTTTGCGTCGCGGGGGTGTTTGGGAAACCCAAAAAAACAAAGACGGCTTGTCGGTAGGCCTCAAAATCGGCCACCCGCTTTTTGATATAGCCGGGATCGGCATCTGAAAAGACGGTGAAATTGTCACTGGCAAACTCATTCCAGGCATCGGCAGACGCAGCGACCGGAAACAACAGCAGCAGTAGAATCCCTAATTGAAACCTAACCATGGGCGCCTCGCATCCGCGCAATCAATTATTTTTGGTATCGCACGCTGTTCGGAGGGCTGGTTTCGGAACGGTCCGCGTCGATCGGCCGACCGGTGCTCATCCGGAAACCGAGATTTAGGCTCCCGGGCAGACGTATTGATCCTCAGCAAGCATAGCATCCGGCTCCGTATCTCGCCTGCGCTCAATATTCCGCCTGCGGCTCTACATGTAGCCTGCGGCATTACATCTAGCCTGCAGCATTACATCTAGCGTTCGGCTGCATCCAGCCTAGGACATATCGAAGCCTTCGGCGGGAGGAACACGCTTGGGGCCTAGCGGAATTTAGCCTTTATACCAGTGCGGCAAGGCCTAAGAAAAATTGACATACCAGGTTGGCCCTAAGCACTTTCACACCAAGGAGCAAAAACGCCGGTCGCGGTCGCGACCAATATCACTCGGGGAGAGTTTTGTGGGGCTGGTAAGAAAGATTAACGACAAGCACTTCAGAGCAGGTGCTTTCCGTTTTTTGAAAAGACATAAAAAAGGCAAGACAGCTGTCTTGCCTT
>DJFO01000241.1:0-145 GCA_002432555.1 Marinagarivorans sp. UBA5870 | reverse complement strand
ACCTTTTGCTTCGTTGAACCACTTGACAGTGCCAGTGACGGTATTAGACATAATAAAATCCTGATAGAAAATAATATTTGAAAAGCAACCATAAAACAGGTCGTTGCGCAGGAAGTTAGCAACTACTTATAGACTACAGGACGAA
>DJFO01000081.1:6318-6567 GCA_002432555.1 Marinagarivorans sp. UBA5870 | reverse complement strand
CACTACGAGCTGCGCGAGTACAAGTATCTCGTCACTGGCTTGACTGGCAATCAGCCGTTGCAGATTGCCTTCACCGGTATGGACGAAGGCCGCGAGCCCTACGGCGTCGCCGGCAATGACAAGAACTTGTACATCGGCGACGTGACTGTTGGACCTGCGGTAATGGCGCCGAACCAGCCGGCGGAGGAGACCGATAAGTTGGCCGCGGCGGACCCGACGGCCTACGTATTGGATCCCTATGAATACGCC
>DJFO01000081.1:189-6296 GCA_002432555.1 Marinagarivorans sp. UBA5870 | reverse complement strand
CCGCTTCGCCGGCCTCTGGCTGCGCACCGACGGTGTAGTCGCTGCCAACCGCAACGTCGCCGCGTTTACCAATGAGGTGAAGCAGTCCATGGCGCAGGAAGTGCGAGAACTCTATAAGTACATCGTTTTCAACGGCGTGCCCTTCTCCGAGTTCTTTGCCGGCGATTTCACCATGCTGGATAAGACCCTGTCCCAGTACTACGGTATTGCCGGTGGCGGCGCGAACCATATGCAGTTCGCCATGGTGCCCACCACCAAGCGCGGCGGTATCTTGACGACCGGTGCCTTCATGGCCGTGAACGCGCATATGGACCGCACTTCGCCCATCAAGCGCTCTGCGCACATGCGTGAAGACATGCTGTGTCAGGTCATTCCGCCACCGCCTTCGTCGGGTCTCGGCGCGGACCGCACCGTGAACCAGGCCAAAGTGGATGCGCTCATGCCGAGCGGCACCCTGACCACCACCCAGTTCTATGAAATCCAGACCGACCACCCGGCCTGTGATGGTTGCCACAAGCACATCATCAACCCGGCCTTCGGCATGGACGACTTCGACAACGTGGGCCTGCCGCTGAAGGTTCTGGCAAACGGCGACGTGGTGCAGAAAGGTCTCGGTGACGCCGGCAAGACCGACGTGCCGATCGCGTGGATCAAGAAGGGTCGTCTCAATGGACCGGACAGCCTGGCCGATGCAGAAGCCGATGGCGTCAACGGCACGGGCATCGCCTTCCAAGGCGCGAAAGATCTGTCGAAGAAATTGGCCGACATCCCCAGCGTTAACAGCTGTCTGGTGGAAAAGACTTTCCGCTACTCAGCCGGTTATGCCCTGGTGGCGGCGTCTCAAACGGCCGAAGAAAAACCGCTGACGGCGGAGCAGAAAGCCCAATACACCTGTGTGGCTGAACACCTGGAGACGGAGTTGGTTGAAAATAACGGCAGCCCGAAAGCCATGCTGAAGGCGTTGGGCATGTCCGACGTCGTCCGTTTCCGACGGTAAGGCTACGGCGGAAAGTGGCGGGNNCCCTTTCCTCATGTTTTCAACATGAATTTGGCTCCCAATTTTTTAAAGGTTTGGTTATGAAAAAAGAAGATTTGGCAAAGCTCTCGTTCCGCGATATCGACAAATTGTTCCCCGGCAACAAGGCGCGCATCCTCAAGTTGAAAAAAACCCTGATGGCGCAGGCGAAGGACAATTCGAAGGAATTCCTGAAAAGCGATTTCAACCGCGAATACCGGCAGAAAATGGTCAACAATGACCGCCGTCGCTTCCTCGACATGATCGGCAAGGCCGGCGTGTCCACGTCTCTGTTGAAGGCGTCGCCGCTCATCGGCGGGATATTCGCGAACCGGCACGCCCTCGCACAGGACCTCAGCAACAAGCGCGTGGTTTACTGCTACCTCAACAGCGGCGCTCAACCGAACACCTGGCTGCCCTCCAGCGCGACCAGAATGAACATAGTCACCGCGCCCTATGGGCCGGACGGTTACAACGTGGCGAGCATTTGTAATTTTCGTCAGATCAACGTGATGCAGGAAGGCCACGCCAATGCGACCCAGGCCATAGGTGTGCCCGGCTACGGGATTCCCACTATGGACGCGCGCATCGCCGGCGTGCTCGGCGCGACCACGCCTTACAGCGCTATCTATCTCGGCAGCCAGGCGACTACTTCCGGCGTGCTCTGCAGCACCTTGGGTCCCTGCACCGACAGCCCGAGCAAGGCCTACGCCGACCTGTTCCAAGCTCCACCTCCCACCGCGACCCCGGACACGACCTACCTCAAGGCTTTCGACGCCCAGCAAAAAGCGCTGGCGGCGCTGAAGACGAAACTCAGCCAGGAGGAGAAGGAGCGGCTCGACGTGCACGGTGGTGCTTTGGATAAAATCGAAGCGCGTATCACCGCCTCACTCCAGACGGACGCGCCGGACGTGGGCAGCTGCGGCCAGGGCATTACGTTGAACAACAACAATATCCAATCCCGCGGCAAGACCCAGGCGGACATCATTATCGCCGCCCTGCAATGTGGACTGACCAAAGTCGCCACGCTCCAGTTGGGCAACCACCAGGGCGACTGGTACGGTCACAACACCGTCTATAAAGGCGACGCCCACAACTCCTGCCACAGCTCCGGCGGCGAGACCAACGACGAGATGGTGCGCTACTTGAGCGACGTGCCGGCTTACTTTCTCAAGCGCCTCATGACCTCGCCCGGCCCCGATGGCAAAATGCTGATTGAGAGCACCGTCTTCGTCCAGGTCACCTGCATGGGCAACGGCCGCGATCACACCCGCAACAACGGGCCCTTTATAGTTGCGACTCAAATGCCGGGCTTCTCTCGCAGCTTCTCGGCGCTCGCCGCCGGTACCACCGAGGACTTGAACGGCGCTATCCCGAAAGGTCTGGGCATCAACAGCATGCTGAAGGGCATGGGTTCGGCGACCCTCGGCCTGATCTAAGCGGCCGCGGCGCGGTCATAGAAGCCTCGCAACCTGGTTGCGGGGCTTTTTTCGTTGTGGGGCTTTTTCATCGGGGGATTGCCGCACGCTGAGGCTTCCTTTTGCCGGTGGAGAGAGTATGAGTTCAATCGAGTCGTCGCTGCTGCCTTTGCTGCTCTGTCCCAACTGCGGCACGGCACTTTCTGCCGGGACCGCCCTTGAGTGCGCCGGCTGCGAGACTCGTCATTTCTGGTTGGGGGACGTCCCATGTCTGTTTCCCGCGGGCGAGCAACACAAGGCAATTTGGCAGCACCAGGCCGGTGTTATGCAGGCGAATGGTGAGCAGGGGCTGGCGCAGATCCAGGAATCGCTCTCCCGCTATGACCTGAGCGACGCCAGTCGGCACCGCCTAACCCAAATCCACCAGGCGAGCACCGCAAGTCAGAAGGCTGTGCTCGAGCTGCTCGAGCAGTATGGTATGAGTGCTCGTTTCAATGAGGCTTTTAATCATTTTCAGCACGGCGACCTGACGGAATACTTTGACCTGATCCTGCGCGATTGGGCCTGGGATGACGCGGCGCCCGAGGAAAATCGCGAAACACTGGCCAGGATCATGGCGGTCCTGGCGGGGCGCAATCACCCGCAGCGCATCCTGGTTCTCGGGGCAGGGGCGGGGCGCCTCAGTTGGGATTTGCACCAGGCGCTGCGACCCGCGTTGACGGTGGCCTTCGATAGCAATCCGGTTCTTCTCGCCGTGGCGGACAGCCTGGTCCGGCAACAGCGGGCGCTCGAGCTCGCGGAGTTCAAACTTTTTCCCCAAGTCGATCGGCCTGCGGCGGAACATTGGATCCTTGCCCCGCCGGACGATGCCGATAACCTGCGTGCCAACTGGTTCGCTCTGGGCGGCGACGTTTGGCGGGCGCCCCTGCGGCCGGGCAGCTTCGACTTGGTAGTGACGCCGTGGTTTATCGATGTCAACGGCGGCGACGTGCGCGATCTGATCGGGATCATCAGCCATCTTCTTGCCCCCGGTGGGTCCTGGCTAAATCATGGGCCGCTGCTGTTCACCCGCCATTTGCCGTTGCAGATGAAGTACGGCGCGCAGGAAATCCGGGAATTTTTGGCCCTTGCCGGCTTTGCGTTGGAAACGGAGCGGCTGGACGAGGGGGATCATCTGGTGTCGCCCCTGGAAGTGCGCCGGCAACACGAGCAGCTGTGGACCTTCGCCGCGCGTTACACCGGCATCTGTAAATCTGTCGCGGGAGCTGCCGCGCCCTGGCTGGTGATGCACCATTTGCCGATCCCCGCGGCCGCCTATCGCAGCCGGCAGCAACACCCGCTGATCGACGCCATACTGGGCATGGTGGATGGCGAGCGGTCGATTAACCAGATCAGCTTCGCGGTTGCCCCTCACCTGCCCGAGGGCGTATCACCCAAGGACATAGTGGTCACACTTTTCGGCCAGATCTTGGCGGAGATGGGGCCCGAGTTGTCAGAGTCAGTGCCGGGTCCCTCGGCTGCTGACTGAGATTTCAATCCTTTATGAGCTGGACAATGATGGTTTTTAGAGCGACCTTGACGGCCTGTCTGCTGGCCCTGGGAGGTTTGGTTGCCTGCGGTGGCCCGACGGCCCCGCCGCCTGTGACACCTTATGCTGCCGGTATCAATGACAGCGGCAGGGGTGGTTGTGCCGATGCTACTCAGGCCCAAGTTCCCTGTGCTGCCGCGCCCTCCGGGCAGGACGCCGAGTTTGGTCGCGACGCAGCGCAGCGCAAAGGGGAGCTGAACAAGTTGGGACGGGGCGACCAAGGGTTCGACTTCAGTCGCCTCGGCGCGGATGCCATGCCTCTGTTGGTGCAGACCGGCGCTTGGTCCGCGGGCGGCAGCGCGGCGGCGGGCACTTATTGGGAATGTGCTCTCGACCACGCGACGGGTCTCACCTGGGAGGTCAAACACGGCAGCCCCAGCCACCCGCGCTGGGTCGGCAGTACCTACAGCTGGCACGACAGCAACACTTTGGAAAACGGCGGTTTTGCCGGTACCGCGGGCGCCGGCACCTGCAGCGCGGGGACCTGTGATACGCAGGGATACGTGGCCTATGTGAACGGTATAGCGCTGTGCGGCTACAGTGACTGGCGCGTGCCGGCGGTGGGGGAACTCCTTTCGATCGCTCACCACGGGCGGGAGAACCCGGCCATAGACCTTTTCGCCTTTCCCAACGCCAGTAGCGAATTCCTGCGCTACTGGACGGCGGACACGGTGGCGGAAATTCCGCAAATCGCTTGGTACGTCTATTTCAGCGATGGCAGCGTGAGCTTTACCCAAAAAAGCAACGCGTCTTACCTNNTCTCTGCCAAGTTTTTCTCTGCCAAGTTTTTCTCTGCCAAGTTTTTCTCCGCCGAGTATTTCTCTGCCAAGTATCTCTCTGCCAAGTATCTCTCTGCCGCGCCCTGCGCAATTTTCTCTGCACTTTCGCCGCGCTTGCTCCCGCGGCACTGTGGGCAGAATGCAATCCGGCGATCTCGGCGAGTATTTCCGCCGACCGTTATCAAATCAATCCGGATCATACGGTGCGAGATAAGTTGACCGACCTGGTTTGGATGCGCTGTCCCGCGGGTTACTCCTGGAACGCGAGTGCCGGCACCTGTGGCGGCGAGGGGCGCCAATTTACCTGGCAGCAGGCGCTGGAACACGCGGCGGCGGCGGGCGGCAAGTGGCGCCTGCCCAACACTAAGGAGTTGGAATCGCTGGTGAAGCGCAACTGCTTTGCACCGGCGGTAGAAGTATCCGTATTTTCCGGTTTAGATCTCGCTAGCCATTGGACTTCGACGGCCGCGCTGCAGGGTACGGGCGCCTGGTCGGTCAATCTGCGCAACGGCACCCTGACGGTAACAGACAAAACCAACCTCTACAGCGTGCGCCTCGTGCGCGACGCCAATTAGCCGGAGTCGCCCCCTTCGAAAATACCGACAGCGCGGCTTAGACGCCCGTGCTTCGGTGCCGCTTTAACAACTCCGTCAAAACCCGTTCAGGTGCGCCCGGCTCACCCAAGTTGATTTCGATCAGCCGGCGCAGATGAATAATGCTATCCATATCGATGCTGGTGCAGTGAAAACCGAGGAACTGGGAACTGCTGTGCACCAGGGTTACTTGCATAGTGATCACCGCGTTGTCCGCCAGAATCACGTGCAGGGTGCACGGCATGTCGGTGCGCAGGTGATAATCGGTGGGCGTCACTATAAGGACGCCGTTGAGGGAAATATCGTGCAGTTGTGCCCGGTAGTCCTTGCCCGCCTGGGTCAGGCGCACGTCTGCGTCGAATTCTACGCGGCTGAATTGACGCCGCTCGGGGTTAACCGCGTTGGAGTCCATAGACCCGGCCCTGGTTGCGAATCGAATGGGAGAAGTTTAGACCCCGCGACGCCTCTCCACCAAGTTTCTTCCATGCAAACGGAATAACGGCAGGGCAGGGGGCGCCGGTGGTACCGGCGCCCCCTCGGGCGTCACGCTTTGAGGGGCTTGTACTTCATACGCTGCGGCTGGGCATGGGCGCCTTTGCGCGCGATGAAGTCGTCGTGGTACTCGGTATAGTTGCCGGCGAAAAATACCACTTCGCTTTCGCCTTCGTAAGCGAGTATATGAGTGGCAACCCGGTCGAGGAACCAGCGGTCGTG
>DJFO01000081.1:0-178 GCA_002432555.1 Marinagarivorans sp. UBA5870 | reverse complement strand
GTGCAGCCGGCCGCGCTCACCGCCGGACAACTCGCCCACGCGTTTCTGCTGATCCGTGCCTTTGAAATTGAAGCGACCCACGTACGAGCGCGAGCTCACCTCGTAGTTGCCGATTTTCAAAATGTCCTGACCGCCGGAGACGGCTTCCCAAACAGTCGCATTGTTGTCGAGATTCTCC
>DJFO01000173.1:4711-6413 GCA_002432555.1 Marinagarivorans sp. UBA5870 | reverse complement strand
CACCTTGCCATCCTGTACCTTGCCGTCCGGTCCGAGATAGAGCTGCAAGCCAACCACACCCTCTTCGCCCAGGCGCTGGGACGCCGACGGGTAGGGCGGTCTGCTCAAACCCTTTTTCGGAGTACGCGCGCCGACCGTGCTAGGTGTCGGTGGAGGAGGAGCTTTCTGCGTAACCGTAATCGCGGTAGCGGTTTCCACTGGTGGTGCATCCGAAGTTACTTCGAAATCCGGTGGCGGTACGTAGTCTGGCGGCGGCGGTTCGATTTCCACCGGCGGCGGTGGAGGCTCATCTGGTGGAGGCGGAATATTCTCCTCAATAACCTTCGCTTCAATCTGTGTCTTGAAGATTTCTATAGGGTCGTGATCCAGGCCAACGGCGAGGCCATAGATCACGAGCAGATGGAAAATTATTACGAAAGCGACACCGCTGACTTTTTCTGCAAAGCTTTTTTCTGCTTTATATGACATAGCCTGAACATCTTTTCTGTTGAGCCATCAATTCGCCCGTCAACCTGCATCTTAATGGTCGATCAAGCCTGTCCAAGGGAGAAGTGGCTGTCAGTGTTGACTTAAAAAATGGTGTGACTGTGCAAGAAGTGCTGCCGTCAGCTATTGTTAGATTCAGGCTTTCTTCTCTGGCCAGGCATTGCTGCGGCGCAGTTCACAGGCAAACATTTATGTTTGGGTCGGCTGAAAAGCGGACTGCGGGGGTGCACGAATGGCGTAGGGGATGCTCACTATTCTGAGGGAGCGCAAGGGGTTTAACGCGATGGATTCCATGGGGTTCCGAGCATTGAGCTCGAGTTCCACATGAAAGTGTAAAAAGGGTTCAGAATCCTGGTTCTCCGGCTTTTTATATTGATCATTTGCAGGCAGCGCCTGTACCTGGTCAAAAACGGCGATGAAATCGGGACGCCGATCTACCTCCTGCCTTTGGGGATTTTGGTCTGGCAGAAACGCCAGCAAAAAACTCAATAGCAGAATGTACTTCATGGGGATCTCGGACAAATCATCTCTGGAGAATGCGATTTCTTATATTTAGATGGAATGGCATCAACAAGCATCATACCACCAGAACTCATCAGGGATAAGGATAATTTGTAGCAAAACGGCAGCCCTCGGGCAAAACGGAATCCTTGGTTAGCAATTTTAGATGGATTTCACATATTTGNNCAGGATTGGTTACTCCGAAACAGCGCGGCGCACCTCGCCCGCTTGGAGTTGATGAATGTGCCTCTGGCAAACCCAGACGCCTATAGCAGCAATTATGCCCGCTCCCAGAAGAGTGCCCCAGAAGACCCCGAGTGGGCCGCCCCACAATCCCCCGAAGTAGGCAAACGGCATGGTGCCGAGAGTTGCCTTGGCAAAGTTGAACTGGGTTGCATAGGTTGCCGCATATAGGTTGTTGAACAGGGCGTTGGTGACGAAAGTGGTGCCGTTGAAGAGAAAAATAAGGCTGAAACCGTAACAGAACCAGCGGACCATGTCGGCCGTTAGGCCGTCCACCTTAAATGCGCTCACTAAGGCGGGAGCGGCGAGCCAGAGCAACGAGCAGGCTAAGGCGCAGTAAGCCAACACGAAGATTAAGCTCTTGTGCAGGGTTTCGAAGATGCGCGAGAACTGGCGGGCGCCGAAGTTCTGGGCCGCTATGGGACCTACGGCTCCCGAAAGGGCGAAAAGACCGGCGAAGGTGACGGGCTGC
>DJFO01000173.1:0-4689 GCA_002432555.1 Marinagarivorans sp. UBA5870 | reverse complement strand
GTGAGCACCGCGGGAAAAGCGATGCCGGCATAACGTCGCGCATCGCTCCAGAACAGCGCGGGCTGAATCCTTCCCAGCAGATGATGGTGGTTTATCACCAGCCAGAGTCCAAAACCCACCATGGCGATGCGGGAGCACACGGTCGCAACTGCCGCGCCTTCGATGCCCCAGTCGAACACAAAAATAAATAGCGGGTCCAGCGCTGCGTTGACCGCCGCTGCCAGCAGGGTCAGGTTCATCGCGTGTTTGGCTTCGCCAAGTGCGCGCAGTACGCCGCTGCACGCCATGGCAATGGCCATTAGCGGCATACTCGGCAAAACAATCCTCATATAATCCGCAGCCAGTTGTTTAGCGGCACCTCCGGCACCGAGCCACTGGAGCAAAGGGTTCATGCTCATCAGTAACCCTACAGTGGTCAGCGCGGTAACGCCGCCGATAAGCGTAAAAATGTGGGTGATCAGACGCTGCGCGGCGGGTGCGTCCCCGCGGCCAATGACCTGACCGAGCAGGGCTGCGCAACCAATAGACAACCCGATACCGAGAGGNNCCGGCATAACCTATGGCCGCATTGATTTCCACTTGACCCAAGAGGCTCAAAAAATACATGTCGACCAGGTCCACCAAAAACAGGGCGATCAGCCCCACGGTGCCGGAGAGGGTCATGACATTAATGTGGCGGAAAATGGAACCTTGTGTAAATTTCGCTTGCATCAGGACTCTATATATCAATGATCTGGGCGCTGCGGTTGAAATGCCCCAGGGTAGCAGGGCGGCAGCGCGTCAAGCACGGGGCTTCTGGTCAAAAAACAGGCTCTTCAGTACAATGCGCGGCCGAAAATAAAGAAGGAAGATTATGAACCAGATCGTTGTTGCCGCCATGTATAAATTTGTCGGCCTGCCCGACTTTGCCGAGCTGCAGGCGCCGCTGCTCGACTTTTGCCTAAGGCGGCACATAAAAGGAACCCTTCTGCTTGCCCACNNATGGTACGGTCGCCGGTTCCCGGGAAGCCATTGATTCGCTGCTGGTTTACCTGGCCGCGGATAGCCGTTTCGCCGATTTGGAACAAAAGGAATCCTACACGAATATCCAACCGTTTTACCGGATGAAAGTGAAGCTCAAAAAGGAAATCGTGACAATGGGGGTCGAGGACATAGATCCAAACAAGACGGCGGGGACCTATGTGGAACCGCGAGATTGGAATGATCTTATAAGCGCGCCCGACGTGGTGCTGGTGGATACTCGCAACGATTACGAGTACAAGCTGGGGACCTTTGCCGGTGCGGTCAATCCGGGGACGACTTCCTTCCGTGAGCTGCCACAATTTGTCGCGGACCACCTGGATCCGGCGCAGCATAAAAAAGTGGCGATGTTCTGTACGGGCGGAATCCGCTGTGAAAAATCCACCGCTTATTTGAAACAGCAGGGCTTTGCGGAGGTTTACCATCTTAAGGGAGGTATTTTGAAATACCTGGAGGAGGTCCCGGAGGAGCAGAGTCTATGGCGCGGCGAATGTTTCGTCTTTGACAATCGTGTGGCGGTGGATCACCGGCTGGAAAAAGGCAGTTACGACTTGTGCCATGGCTGCCGCATGCCCATCGGCGAGGCGGATAAAAAATCCTCGGAATATATAGAGGGGATTGCGTGCCCCAACTGTTTCAACAACCAAACCGCGGATCAGCGAACCCGTTTCACCGAGCGGCAGAAACAGATCGAGCTGGCGAAAAAACGCAACGAGGTCCATATAGGCGCGCCGGCTCCGCGGCGGCAGACCGAGGCAAAAAGCGCCGAGCCGGATTGAGCGGATAATTATTGGGTCTCCCGCCTGCGCGGGCATGACGGAGTTTTGCAGCGGGGACTCGCCACCTGCCGGATCCTTTTTAGCAGATCAATGATGGGGGTTTCCGTGATTCTCGTCGTCCCCGCGCAGGCGGGGATCCAGCGAGTGTGGCTTCGTTCTGCGGAAGGGGCCGCGTAGGTCGGCCGCGTAGCGCTCCTGCTGCGCAGGATGAATTACGGGCCTCGCAATTTGCTTGATCTTGGCCCCGCTGAAGCGGAGTGGAGAGGGTCAATCCCGCAATTCCTTGTCTTTGACCCGCTCGAGACTCAGAATAAAATCTTTGTCGGTGAGTTCCTTGAGATTCAGACTGTCGATCAGAGCCATATAGGATTTTTGGGTTCCCCCTTCGAGATTTTGAAAGCTGTAGGTGTGCCAGCTTACCCAATAAGCAACGGCTTTGTAGCTGCCGTCCAGGCGATCGGCGTAGATGCGCGCATCGAAGGTTTTCTCTTTCGCGCTCAGCTTCCCGCCCACTTCAACCGGCGTCGGACTGTACTCCGCCATGCCCACTGGTCGACCGAGCTCGACTAGTGCCGCATAATCCTTGATTGTCAGGGGATCCGAGCGCGTGATACCCGCCACCACGTCAACGAAATTATCGCCGGGATAAGCCCATTTCACGTCCTTTTCCCGACTAGCGCTGTCCGTCGGGCTTTCGCCCGGGCTGTATACCCACAGGAGGTTATTAAGCCCTTTGGTATCGGTGAGGTAGTCGTATGTATCCTGCCAAAGATCCATGTATAGCTTCGCATCGGTCGCGCCTTGCGGATTGCTGGCATCGGTGCCCCACCAATAAATGTTTTTGTTCATTTCCGGCAGCGGGCGCCATAGAACCGNNCCCGCCACTCGTCATAGGCGGGGGTGCTGTCATCGAGCAGCTCCGCCAGATCGACAGCCCCAGCATTTTCGTAGAGTAGGGTCGAGGGTTGGCTAGCGGTGGGCGCGGCCTTCCACGGGCTGAAGGGCATCCAGCTGATGCTGACAATTCCGCCCGCGTCCCAGTGTTCTTTCAGCTTTTTATTAGCGGCGAGCAGCTCGTCTTTGGTATAGGCCTTGCTGTACTCATAGTCGATGGCGATGAGCGCCGGCGTGTGGGAAGTGGCATCGTCGACGCCTTTGATCAGCCGTGTATAACTATTGTCCCCGGTGCCGACCAGTTCGTTGCCGGCCCCCGCGTTTTGGCCCATCAAATAGCCGTCGGTGGAGATATCCGCACAGGTGAGGCCCGCCAGCATTTTAAAGACGGCCCGCGCTTCGTTGGACGCGTTGGGGTTTGCGCTGCTGGTCGCGCAGGGCGGTGGATCTGGATCCTTGCTTTTGTTGTAGGTGCGGTTGTAGCCGGTTTTACACCCGGCTAGTGCCACCAGGCTCGCCAGCGCGGCCGCGGACAAAATTCTCGACATGCAGGAGCTCCGTTTTGTTTGGCTAATTCTGGCAGAATCAGACTCGTCTTTCTGTGATCCGTTCTGGCGGACCTGTAATTAAGTAACCGCCGGGGCCCTAAGAAGCTTAGAACACCATTTCCGGTACTACCTCGGGCACCACCATGGCGCCCGCGGTCAGCTTGACGATTTGATCCACCGAGACGCCGGGTGCGCGCTCGATCNNACAAGTCGGTCACCACTTTTTTTATGCAGCCGGCTCCGGTGAGCGGCAGGGTACATTGCGGCAGCAACTTCGACTCGCCATTTTTACTGGCGTGGGTCATGGTCACCACTATGTTTTCCGCTCCGGCGACTAGATCCATGGCACCGCCCATACCTTTGATCAATTTCCCCGGCACCATCCAGGAAGCGATATTGCCCATCACGTCCACTTCGAACGCGCCGAGGACCGTGAGGTCGACGTGTCCGCCGCGGATCATGGCGAAAGATTGAGCGGAATCGAATATGGAGGCTCCGGTCACTGCTGTGACCGTTTGTTTGCCGGCGTTGATCATGTCGGGGTCCACTGCGTCCTCGGTCGGAAAAGGTCCCATTCCCAATAGACCATTTTCCGATTGCAGCATGACCTGCATGCCCGCGGGAATATAGTTGGCCACCAGGGTGGGAATGCCTATGCCGAGATTCACGTAATAACCATCGCGCAGTTCGCGGGCGACACGCATGGCGATTTGTTCGCGGGACAACATGTCAGGTCTCCTCCGAGCGCACCGTGCGGCGCTCTATGCGTTTTTCGAAACTGCCTTGGATCAGCCGATCGACATAGATGCCGGGTGTGTGAATCTGGTCGATGGCCAGCTCGCCCGGCTCCACGATTTCCTCCACTTCCACCACGGTGATTTTGCCGGCGGTGGCGGCGAGCGGATTGAAATTGCGTGCAGTATGGCGGTAGATAACATTGCCGAACCGGTCAGCTTTCCAGCCTTTGACTATGGCAAAATCACCGGTNNATGGACTCTTCTAAAATATATGGGCGGCCGTGAAATTCCCGCACCTCTTTGCCTTCGCCAATAGGTGTGCCGTAGCCGGTCGCCGTGAAAAACGCGGGGATACCGGCACCCCCGGCGCGAATTTTTTCTGCCAGCGTGCCTTGCGGTGTCAACTCCACTTCCAGCTCGCCACTGAGGAGCTGCTGTTCGAACAGCGCATTTTCACCGACATAGGAGGAAATCATTTTTTTGATCNNCCGAAGCCGTCGACACCGCAGTTATTGGATACGATCGTAAGATCGCGTGTCCCCATTTTTTTGATCTGCTGGATAAGTCCTTCCGGAATGCCGCACAAACCAAATCCTCCCGCAATGAGCGTCATACCATCGCGCAGACCCGCGAGTGCTTGCTCGTAGGTGGTCACTACTTTATCGAGGCCGGCCATATTGTGCTCCTCTTGTTCTAAGTTATGTGGTTCTA
>DJFO01000300.1:4379-9141 GCA_002432555.1 Marinagarivorans sp. UBA5870 | reverse complement strand
AAACAAGTCCGGCCCTGGCGTGATCGCCCGCCACTTTAGCAATGCCTATAGGGCCGCT
This sequence comes from Marinagarivorans sp. UBA5870, assembly GCA_002432555.1. The sequence goes on along the minus strand of DJFO01000300.1, from coordinate 9,083 downwards.
CAAGTTCTTCGTGGAAATTTCTCCCACGACCAGTTTTTTCATGGAGATCAAGACGAACTTGGAGGTATCCAGCGTGCGGGCAAACCCGAGCACCACGGAACGCAGAGGGCCGTAATCCTGCCTGCGTAACAACTCAGATGGCCAGGGTCCATGGCCGAGGGCGACGCCGATCTGGCCCGCCTGGGTGCCGTCTTCCAAGGTTTTAAGCTCCGGCACCACCTGGATTTCGACGGGCTGGCCGTCGCGCAAGACCTGCAGCGCGAGGGTTTTGCCCACCGCGGCGCGAATGGTTTGGATCAGAGCGTCGACGCCCTCCGGCGATTGACCGCCGATACGTTGCAGAACGTCGCCGGAACGCAGCCCCGCTCGCTCGGCAGCGCCACCGGGTTGCACTTCGCCGAAGATCACGGGGCGCAGGTAAAAGTCGAAGCCAAGCCCCGCCGCCGGGTCGGGATCGCGCACATCGTCCAACCACGCGTTCAGCGGTATGTCGATGTCGTAGTGCACGTCGGAACNNAGCACGCCGGTCTCGCCGAGCCGCATGAACAACTGCTCCATGACATCTTGGCTGGTCGGCGTGGGTACTCCATCGACCGCGATGATTTCCTGGCCCGCCTCGAGTCCCGCGGCGGCGGCGAGTGACCCCGGTTTCACCAGCCCTACTACCGGCGCTATACCGGTACTGCCACTGGTGAGCAATAGGCCGGCAAAAATTACCGCGGCCAGGAGGAAATTGGCGAGGGGTCCGGCGCTCAGGATCGCGATGCGCTGCCAGACAGTTTTGCCGTTGTAACTCAAGTGCCGCTCCGCCGGCGCCACTTCCCCTTCGCGCTCATCGAGCATCTTGACGTAGCCACCCNNTCGTCGAGCATCTTGACGTAGCCACCCAGAGGTATAGGAGCGAGGCCAAACTCGGTGCCGCGCCGGTCCGTATAAGACCAAAAAGGTTTGCCGAGGCCAATGCAAAAACGCAGGACTTTCACCCCACAAAGCCGGGCGACGAAAAAGTGGCCGAACTCGTGCACGCTCACCAAAATGAACAGCGCAACCAGGAAGCCGAAAAGGGTTTGCAAATGTTCCATGAAACCTCGATTTATCTCGTTTGTCTGCGCGCGTAGGCTAGCGCCAGGATTCCGCAGGAGCGGGGTGCATCGGAATCCCGCCGTTCAGTAGAGCCTCGGCCGCGGCGCGGGCAATCTTATCCGCGTGCACTACGGCCTCCAGATCAGCAGCGGCGCCAAGCTGCCAGCTTTGCATCACCTGATCCACGATCTCCGCGATCCGGGTGAAACGGATCCGCCCGTCCAGAAAGGCTGCCACGGCAATTTCATTGGCGGCATTGAGGGCGGTCGGCGCCGTGCCGCCGGCCCGCATAGCCTCGATTGCAGACCGCAGACACGGGAAACGGTCGTGGTCCGGCGCGCCGAAGCTCAGACTGCCCAGCTCCAAAAAGTTCAGGCTGGGCACCTGGTTTTTCACCCGTTCCGGCCAGCCGAGGCAGTGGGTAATCGGCGTGCGCATATCCGGTTGACCCAGCTGCGCGAGGACCGATCCGTCAACGTATTCCACCATCGAGTGGATGATGCTCTGCGGATGCAGCAACACCTCGATCTGCCCCGGCTGGGCATCAAAAAGCCAGCACGCTTCGATAAACTCCAACCCTTTGTTCATCATGGTGGCAGAGTCGACCGAAATCTTGCGGCCCATGCTCCAATTCGGGTGGGCGCAGGCCTGTTCCGGCGTGACCGACGGCAGCTCCGCGAGCGGCAGTGTGCGAAAAGGGCCACCGGAGCCGGTGAGCAACAGGCGCCGGACCCCCGCTGCCTCGAGTCCCTCGTAAGGTTGCGGCAGGCACTGAAAAATCGCGTTGTGCTCGCTGTCCACGGGCAACAACTGGGCGCCATGCCGCCGGACCGCGTCCATGAACAGGCGGCCGGCCATGACCAGGGACTCCTTGTTGGCCAGAAGCACCCGCTTACCCGCTTTAACCGCCGCTAGGGTAGGCGCCAGGCCCGCGGCGCCGACTACAGCCGCGACCACCGTGTCCACTTCCGCTGCGCGAGCGACTTCCACCATGGCTGCCGGACCGCTGAGGACCTCGGTGGGCAGACGCAGGTCGGCGACGTTCTGCCGGAGGCGATGCGCTGCGGCGGGATCGCAAAGTACCGCGAACCTGGGTTGAAACTGGCGGATCTGCTCCAACAGCCGAAGGTCATTGCTATGTGCCGCCAGGGCAAAAACAGCAAAACGGTCGGGATGTCCCGCCACCACGTCCAGGGTATTGACGCCAATGGAACCGGTGGAGCCGAGGAGAGTAAGGCGCTGCACGGCGATCACCAAACACGATTAGCGGTGATCACCGCGAGCGTGAATACCGCCACGGCGGCTACCAGGCCGTCGATCCGATCCAGCACACCGCCGTGTCCCGGCAGCAACTGCCCGGAATCTTTCACACCACGGAACCGTTTCAACATGCTTTCCAGCAAGTCGCCAACCACTGAAACCAACGCCGCAGGCAGTATGATCGCGAGGACAACCGGCACGTTGGCGCCGCGCACCAGCGCATAGACAAGACCGAGCAGGGCTACCGCCACCGCCCCGCCGACAACACCTTCCCAGGATTTACCCGGGCTCACCCGCAGCGCCAACTTGTGGCGACCAAACGCTCGGCCGGCAAAATAGGCACCTATGTCAGCGGCGGCAACCACCATGACTACGGCCACCACCAGCAGCTGGCCGCTGGGGAGTGAGCGCAGGAAGACGAGCGACAACAGACAGGGGACCAACACGAAGCCCCCCATGGCCATACGCGCCGCCCGACTTCGCCAATAGGCGGTGCTGCTGGGATAGGTGACGATCCACCAAAGAGCGACCAGCCACCACAGACAACTGACGATCAACAGTTGCTGCAAGGTGAAAAGCGCCGTGAGCCGCAGCAGCAGCCACAAGCCAAATGCGACGGCTAAGAGTGCCACTGCATAACCTACGCGCTCGGCGCGCGTGATCAGGTGGCACAAATTGGCCCACTCGGCGGCCGCCAGGCCGGTTGCGGTGCCGATAAACAGCGCGAACACCCAGGGTGGGAAAAAAAACAATACAGCAACAAACGCGGCCGCCAACACCAATGCGGTGATCACGCGCTGCTTAAGCACTCAAGGTACCTTGCGCGGCCGCGAGCTGGTCGCCGGTGCGGCCAAACCGCCGTTGACGCGAGTAAAAATCGGCAATCGCCTCCTGCATGGCGGCTGCATCGAACTCGGGCCATAGGAGCGGGCTGAAATAGAGTTCGGCGTAGGCCGCCTGCCACAGGAGAAAATTGCTGATACGCAGTTCGCCCCCGGTGCGAATCAATAAGTCGAGGGGAGGCAGATCGGCCGTGGACAGACCGGCCTCCAACAGGCTCGGCGAAATCTCCTCCGCGCTCAGACGGCCCTCCGCCACGGCTCTGGCGAGATAACGCGCCGACTCGGCTATGTCCCACTGGCCGCCATAATCCGCGGCAATCACCAGTGTGGAGTCGCCGTCAGTCGCGGTGTTTTCCGCCTCTTCTATGGCCCGCTGCAGGCTGTCGCTAAACCGGCTGCGGTTGCCGATCACCCGCAGGCGAACCCGCTCATCGGCTAAACGCCGCGCTTCGCGTTTGAGGTAGCTGTAAAAGAGGCCCATCAGCGCCTCCACTTCCTTGGGCGGGCGGCGCCAGTTTTCGCTGCTGAAGGCAAACACGGTCAGCACTTCCACCTGGTTGCGGCGGCATGCCTCCAGCACGTCACGAATGCGCTCGACCCCGGCGCGATGACCGAGGATGCCCTGCTTGCCCTCGCGCTTGGCCCAACGATTATTGCCATCCATTATGATGGCGACGTGCCGCAATACATCAGAACTCACGCACCGCTCCCGCGCAATCGCTAAATTTCCAGCAGATCTTTTTCTTTGGCAGCGAGCGCCGCGTCCACTTCTGCAACGTATTTATCGGTCAATTTCTGGATTTCGTCCTGAGCTCTGCGCTCATCGTCCTCGGTGATCAGCTTGGCCTTCAGTTTGTCTTTGAGAGTATTATTCGCGTCGCGCCGGACATTGCGCACCGAGACCCGCGCGTGTTCTGCCTCACCGCGCGCGGTTTTGACGAAGCCCTTGCGGGTTTCTTCCGTCAGGGCGGGCATGGGAACGCGGATCAAATCGCCGGAGGTGGCGGGGTTGAGGCCGAGGTCGGATTTATGAATCGCCTTTTCGATTTCCGGCACCAGCTTTTTTTCCCAGGGGCTGATGGCCAAGGTGCGGGCATCCATCACACTGATATTGGCCACTTGCGACAGGGGCGTATCCGTGCCGTAGTAATTCACCATCAGGCCGTCCAGAATACTCGGGTGGGCACGCCCGGTGCGGATTTTGTTGAGATTGATTCCCAGAACTTCAACCGCTTTTTTCATGCGTTCCTGGGCATCTTTTTTGATGTCGTTAATCATGCTCGATCTCCTCGATCAAAGTACCTTCATTGCCCCCCACGACTATATTGAGCAGGGCACCTGGTTTGTCCATGCGAAATACCCGTACCGGCATTTTGTGTTCCTGACAGAGGCAAATAGCGGTGAGATCCATCACTCCCAGTTTTTCCGCCAGTGCCTGGTCGTAACTCAAATGGGTATAGCGCACCGCCGTGGGATCCTTCATGGGGTCGGCACTGTAGACGCCGTCCACCTTGGTCGC
>DJFO01000300.1:0-4295 GCA_002432555.1 Marinagarivorans sp. UBA5870 | reverse complement strand
GTCGCGCATGGCCAGCGCGTTCATGACCGTAGCGAGCATGCCCATGTGGTCCCCGGTCACACGATCGAGGCCCGCCCGGTGCAGTGCCGCCCCGCGAAATAAATTGCCGCCGCCGATCACCAACCCCACCTGCACGCCTATGCCCACCAGCTGGCCGATCTCCAGGGCCATTTTGTCCAGCACCTTTGGATCTATGCCAAAACCCTCGTCCCCCATCAGCTGCTCGCCGCTGAGCTTGAGCAGAATGCGTTTGTACTTGCGATCGCGGGTAGTCGGCATATCGTTTTTCTCCAATGCAAAAATTGGCGGCAGTTTAACAGCAAAAAGGCGGGAGAAGCGATCTCCTCCCGCCTTAGGTCACACACCTAAAAACGTCTGGCCCGGGTCCGCTCAGCCTTTGGAGGCCTGCACTTGGGCGGCAACTTCGGCAGCGAAATCGGTAGTTTCTTTCTCGATGCCTTCACCGACTTCATAACGCACGAAAGCGACGATTTCCGCACCGGCTTTTTTGACCAGGCTGCCGACGGTCGTCTCGGGATCCTTCACGAATGCCTGCTCGGTGAGACTGCATTCCTTGAGGAATTTGGAAATGCGGCCCATGACCATCTTCTCGACGATTTCCGCCGGTTTGCCGGCCATATCCGGCTGNNGCTTTGATGATTTCCTTTTCTTTCTCCACCAGATCCGCGGGCATTTGGGCGGGGCTCACGACCTGCGGGTTGACCGCGGCCACGTGCATGGCGATATCGCGGGCCAGCTCGACAGTGCCACCCTTCAACTCCACCAGCACGGCAATGCGGTTATTGGAATGGACGTAGGAGCCCACCACGCCGGCGGCCGGCGTTATAGCCGCGATACGGCGCACGCTGATGTTCTCACCGATTTTCTGTACCNNGGCGACGAAGTCGGTTTCCGAATTGACTTCCAGCAACATGCCAAACTTACCGTCTGCCGCTACACGCGCCAGTACCACACCTTCCGCAGCCGTGCGGCCGGCTTTTTTGGCGGCCTTCAGACCGCTGGCTTTGCGCAGATTCTCGATCGCCAGTTCAATGTCACCATTGGAGTCGACCAGCGCTTTTTTACATTCCATCATGCCGAGGCCGGTGCGCTCGCGCAGTTCTTTAACCAAAGCAGCAGTAATTGACATGATTGAGTCCTCGATCGTCAAAATTCATAGGCCAGGGACACTTAACAAAAAGGGGGTTCCCCCCCTTTTTGTTATGTCCGGTGCATGCCGATATTCCGGCATATTTATGATGCGCGGTGCTTAAGCTTGGCCAGCCGCTTCATCGACTTCAACAAATTCGTCTTTGTTAGGAACGCCGCCGTTCTGCGCCGCACCTTCGACGCACGCATCCGCCATGGCGGTTACGTAGAGTTTGATGGCGCGGATGGCATCGTCGTTGCCGGGGATAACGTAGTCAACGCCGGCGGGATTGCTGTTGGTATCGACAATGGCGATAACCGGGATACCCAGTTTATTCGCTTCGGAAACCGCAATACGCTCGTGGTCGACATCGATCACAAACAGGGCATCCGGCAGGCCGGCCATGTCTTTGATACCGCCGATCGCCTGCTCCAGCTTCAGCATGGTGCGGGTGCGCATCAGGGCTTCTTTTTTGGTCAGCTTGTCAAAGGTGCCGTCTTTGCTCTGGGTTTCCAGTTCGCGGTAGCGGCGGATAGAGGCGCGGATGGTTTTGTAGTTGGTCAGCATGCCGCCCAACCAGCGATGGCTGACATAGGGCATACCGGCGCGCTGCGCCTGCTCGGCAATGGTTTTCTGGGCGGCGCGCTTGGTGCCGACGAAAAGCACTTTTTTCTTCTGGACCGCCATCTGGCGCACCAGCTCGAGCGCCTGATTGAAGGCGGGAACGGTCTGCTCGAGGTTGATGATATGGATCTTGTTGCGGGCGCCGAAGATGAAATTTCTCATCTTGGGGTTCCAATAGCGGGTTTGGTGGCCGAAGTGGACACCGGCGCTCAACATATCGCGCATGCTTACTACAGGCATAGGAGTTTCCTTGAAACTGTCTTGGGTTAAGCCTCCACACATCCCACCACTCAACTCTCTTCGACCTGTACTTCCGGCTGGTAGACCTGCTATGAGACCTGCGAGCCTGCGGACGGGAGAGCACCCAGAATGGTGTGCCGATGCGTGTGCGACATAGTTAAACCAGCCGAGGCGCGAGGCCCCTGGCGGGCGTTCGAGATCTGCCCTTCAGGCAGGGCGCGCTTTATACCACAATTGCACTACCGGTTAAAGTGCGTTCTGGCACCGGGCGCGCGGGATGGGATAATCACAAGGTGTTATGCGGTCAACTATGGTTTAGAATGTGCCGCCTTGTTTTGACCTCCACATTCATTCTTTTTCCGATTCGGCAGTGACACTCTGACTATGGCTGTTACCATCAAAACCCAGGACGAAATCGCCAAAATGCGCACAGCGGGACGCAAAGCCGCCGACGTGCTGGAATACATCGAGCCCTTTGTAGTGCCCGGGGTCACAACGGCAGAGCTGGATCAGTTGTGCCACGAATACATCACGCAGGTGTTGCAAGCGATTCCCGCCCCCCTGAATTACAAGGGGTTTCCAAAATCCATCTGCACTTCGGTCAATCAAGTGGTGTGCCACGGGATACCCTCGGAGAAAAAGATTCTCAAAAGCGGCGACATCATCAATATTGATATCACCGTTATCGCCGACGGCTTCCACGGCGACACCAGCAAGATGTTCCTGGTCGGCAAGGTCGCCGCCCATGCGGAACGCCTGGTGAAGGTCACGCAAGAGTGTTTGTATAAGGGTATCGAACTCGTCAAACCCGGCGCGCTCCTCGGCGATATCGGTTATGCGATTCAGCAGCACGCGGAGGGCAACTATTATTCTGTGGTGCGCGACTACTGTGGCCACGGCATTGGGCGGATCTTTCACGAAGACCCGCAGGTTTTGCACTACGGCACACCCGGTACCGGAATGGAATTGGTGGAGGGCATGACCTTCACCATTGAGCCCNNCCTGTCGGCCCAGTGGGAGCACACTCTGGCGGTCACCGCGACCGGGGTGGAAGTTTTGACGGCGCGCACTGAAGAAAGGTTTTGATGATCACCTCCTCGGACACCTGGCCCGAATTCGCCTGCNNATTTTCTTCAACCAGCGGCAGTTCCGTGACGATTTTGCCCAGAAGCCGCTAATCAAAGTCTTTAAGGACGCTATCGCGGGCGTCAACACGCATTTCGATCGGCGTTACGAAGAGGGTGAGGACATTCGCATCCTCATCACGGAGCGCGCCACCTTCATCGATATGATCCTGCACTACGCCTGGCATCGTTATGCCTGGGGCGATGACATATGCCTGATCGCCGTCGGCGGTTACGGGCGGCGGGAACTCAGCCCGCTGAGCGACATCGACCTGATGTTCCTNNATACTGGTACTGCTCGACAACGCAGCCGGCGATAAATATCGCGATGAAATTCAGGAATTCATCACGCTGCTGTGGGACATAGGTCTCGAGATTGGCAGCAGTGTGCGCACCTTAGACGAGTGTGTGACCATCGCCAAACGGGACATTACCGTGGCCACCAACCTGATGGAGGCGCGCCGCCTGGCGGGCAACGATCATCTGCGCGATCGCCTGCAGGTGCTGACCNNACATGTGGCCGCTCGGCGAATTCTATCGGGCTAAATTCGACGAGCAGGTCCAACGCCACAAGAAGCACAATTTTACCGAGTGCAATCTGGAGCCCAACGTCAAAAATTCTCCCGGTGGCCTGCGCGATATCCAGACCATCCACTGGGTGGCCAAACGTTACTTTGGCGTGCAGACCCTACGCCAATTAGAGGGGCAAAGTTTTTTCACCGAGCAGGAGTACGGCCTGCTGCGCAATGGCGAGGCGCTCCTGTGGCGGGTGCGTTACGGCCTGCACAAACTGGCGCGGCGCGCGGAGGAGCGGCTGCTGTTTGAATACCAGCGCGAGCTCGCGAAACAATTCGGTTACAAGGACAATGAGCGCGGCCTGGCGGTTGAGCAATTCATGCACGAGTACTACCGCACGGTGCTGGCGCTGCGAGAATTGAACGACGTGCTCCTGCGCATTCTCGACGAACGCATCCACGACCGCGAAGCCAAACACCGAAAAAGCGCCCCGGTTATCCTCAGCGAAGATTTTCAATTGCGCGACCGTTATATAGGCGTGACCCACAACAAGGTGTTCGACCAGCGCCCAGCCGCTTTGATGGAAATTTTCGTGCGCATGTGCGAAGACTCGACGATCAAGGGCGTACAGGCGGAAACCA
>DJFO01000145.1:4030-9576 GCA_002432555.1 Marinagarivorans sp. UBA5870 | reverse complement strand
AAAGGCATTGAACAAAAATGCCTGGATGCCGGGTTCGACGGTTATCTGGGCAAGCCGATCAAAATCGACAGCCTCTTGGAAAAAGTCGCCGGCTATATCGGCGGAAAAAAACTCGAACCGCGCGCGCGCGGCGAAATACCCCTGCTGCAAGAGCGTGTTGGCAAAAATAAAAACAGCGCCGCCGGCGCCGCGAAAAAACGCTCCGACGACAAGGCGCCGGTGATTTCCATCCTGCAGAACAACGAAAAATATCAGCCGATCGTGCGCAAATTCGTGCGCAAACTGGCGCAGCAGATCCAGGAGATGAAGGATCTCCGGGCAGCGCGCAACCACGCTGACCTCGCCGTGCTCGCCCACAAGCTGAAAGGGTCGGCCGGTACGGTCGGATTTTATGCCTTCACCGATCCCTGTCATAAGTTGGAAACCGCCGCCCAGCAAAAAGACGAGGGGAAAATGGCTGCCGGGATCGCGGAAATCGAAAATTTATTCACGCGCATCGATCCGGCGGTGCTCGCCGCGGCGGAAGCGGATGCCGCCACCGGACATCTTACGGGTTAAAGGCCTTATGACTGATACTACGCCTTTCTACGACGCCCTGATCATGATGATCGACGACGAGCCGATCGTTATGGACGTGCTGCAAACCTGCCTCGAGGAGCACGGGTACCAGTTTTTCAGCAAGATCGAGGATTCCACCACCGCTGTCGCGGCAATTTATCAGGAGCGGCCGGATGTAGTGCTGCTGGATCTCAATATGCCCAAGGTGGATGGGTTTACTATTTTGCAAGAATTGCGCAAAAACCCGGATACGCGATTTTTATCGGTGATAGTGCTGACCTCATCCAACGACTCCAATACCAAGTTGCGGGCACTCGAATTGGGGGCGACGGATTTTCTCGCCAAACCGGTCGATCGCAGCGAGCTGGTGTTGCGTTTGAAGAACACACTCACGGTCAAGGCCTACCAGGATCAACTGGCCTATTACGACACCCTGACGCAGCTGCCCAACCGCAAGTTGTTTATGGACCGGCTGGAGTGGGCGATCAAATGCGCNNGCTGCGCGCCGCGCGCGACGGCGGACAGGTGGCGGTGCTGAATATTGCCATCGACCGGTTTCAGCAAGTCAACGAATTGCTCGGCACCCAGGCGGGGGACGAATTGTTGGTGGAGGTGTCGCGCCGCCTGCTGAAAAGTCTGCGCGAAAGCGATACGGTTACCCGCGGTGGGCAGGAGGCCGCCTGGCGCAACATAGCGCGCTTGAGCGGCGACGAGTTTTCCGTGTTATTGACGGATTTAAAAAGCGGCAATCAAGTAGTGCCGATCGCGGAGCGGCTGCGCCAGGGGCTCGCCGAAGCTTTCCTAATCAACCAGCGGGAAATCTTCATCACCGCCAGCATGGGCATCGCGGTTTATCCCAAGGACGCGGACGGCACCGATAATTTAATGAAACACGCCGGCGCGGCCACCGCCTACGCCAAGGAAAAGGGCCGGGACTGTTACCAGTTCTATTCCGCCGAAGTCAACGCCGTGGCGCAACAGCGAATGAATCTCGAGCACAGCCTGCGCAGGGTGATCGAACGCGGCGAACTCGATCTCTATTATCAGCCGAAAGTCTGCCCCGCCAGCGGGGAGGTCAAGGGTGCCGAGGCGCTTCTGCGCTGGCGCCACCCGGAGCGCGGCTTTATTCCGCCCTATGAATTTATTCCGGTGGCGGAAGACTCGGGCATGATCATTCCCATCGGCGAGTGGGTATTGCGCCGCGCCTGTGAGCAAAATCGTCGTTGGCACGCGGCGGGCATGGCCAATCTCACCATTTCGGTCAACGTATCGGTGCAGCAATTTCGCGACAATCAGTTTCCCGCGACCGTCCAGCGGGTGCTGTCGGAGACGGGCATGAACCCGGAGCAATTGATCCTGGAAATTACCGAAGGCGTACTCATGGGCGACAAGGATCGCATCGGCGACCTCTTGTTCAAAATCAAATCGATCGGGACTCTGCTCTCGATCGACGACTTCGGCACTGGTTATTCGAGCCTGGCCTACCTCAAGCAGTTCTCGCTCGACAAGCTGAAGATCGACCAGNNCGACGACTTCGGCACTGGTTATTCCTCCCTGAGTTACCTCAAGGCCTTTCCCATCGACGAGCTTAAGATCGACCGATCGTTTATCGTGGATACGCCCGGCGATCAGGACAGCGCGGCTATAGTGCGCACTATTATCGCCATGGCGCGCAGCCTGGATCTCCACGTGGTCGCCGAAGGGGTCGAGGACGAGGCGCAGCTTAAATTCCTGCAGGGCCTCAGCTGCGATCTCATTCAGGGGTATTTTTTCGCCAAACCCATGCCCGCAGAAACCTTTGCCGAGTTTTACCGAACCCGCATAAAAGCCCAGGCGCCGCGCTGAATCGCAGCCGGTGGCGTCCTCAGCGCTTTTCCTCGGCGCTCTTTCCCCGGCGCTTTTCCCCGGCGCTCTTTCCCAGACGCTTTTCCCGGCGCTTCGCCAAATTCTATCTAGACTATAAAGACTACAAGTCTTTAGCACGGTAAGTTCATTTCCCGGAAAAGAGCTGGAACCTTAGTGCATTCTTCTGATGATCGGCGGGCTAGTTTTTCCTCCCGCTTGGCTGCCATCTTCACCTTTCGCTGCCTCATGTGCATTTTGGTGGCATGGCTCGGTGCGGCCGCAACACGTGCAGAGGTGCCAAGCCACCTGGTTTTTAAACACGTGCTGCAGGACCAAGTGGAATCCATTGGCCACGTGAACGACCTGGTACAGGACGGAATGGGTTTTATGTGGTTTGGCGGTTCCAACGGCCTCGCCCGTTACGATGGTTATCGCCTGACCATCTACCGCAACGATCCCGCCGACCCCGGCTCTCTGCCGAGCAACTTCGTCAACGATCTGCTGGTGACAAAAAGCGGAGACTTGTGGATCGGCTCGCGGGGCGGTTTACACNNTACACAGGTACGATCCGCTCCTGGATCGGTTTGTGAATTTCGCGTACCAGGGCGACGTCCGCGAAAACACCGTGGTCAATGATGTTAACTACATCTGGGAGGATCAAAGCGGTCGCCTTTGGCTCGCCACGCGCGGCGGACTCTTTGAACTGCGCCGAGCGCCGGACGGTTTTCGTCAGGTCGATCTGCCGGTGTTCCCCGCGGCGGGCGGCAACAGCACCCTGTGGACCATCGCCGAGGACGCCGCGGGATACCTTTGGCTCGGCCACCAGACCGGCGGCGTCACGCGGTATCATCCGGATAAAAACACCTTCGATTTCTATCGCCACGATCCACAGGACCCCCACAGTATCAGCAGCGACGATGTGCGGGATATATACGTCGACAGCCGCGACCGCGTCTGGCTGGGTACCTACGGCAACGGCCTGAACCGCTTCGACCGGGAGCGCGGGCGCTTTGTCCGCTACGCCCACGACACCAGCGAAAAGGGCGGCATCATCTGGGACGTGCTGGAAGACAAAAACGGCCAGATCTGGGTGGGCGACGGCCAGGCGGTGAGTCTGCTGAACGAGAGCAGCGGCCGGTTCACCAGCTTCCGCTATCTGGAAGGACAACCTGAGACCCCGGGCAATCACGTGGTGACGAGCCTCTTCCAGGATCGGGCCGGGGATATCTGGATCGGTTATTTTCCCTCCGGGGTCGACATGGTGGACGCCCGCTCCTCGGTCTTCCACAATTTCCGCCACGATNNCCACGACCCCTACGACACCAACAGCATTACCGACGGCGGCGTGATTTCCTCGTTCGAGGATGCCAAAGGCAATCTCTGGATCGGCACCGGCTTCGGCCTCACCTATTTCGATCGCGCGACCGGCCAGTTCACCCGCATCAGACACCTGGCGGGGGACCGGACCACACCCAGCGGCAGCACTGTGTTGTCCGTGGTCGAGGACCACGAGGGCGTGCTCTGGCTCGGCATTTGGTCCGGCGGCCTCAACCGCCGCGATCCGGTGACCGGCGCCTACGTTTATTACCTGCCCGAGGCGGACAATCCGCGCAGCTTGCGGGGCAAGGAGCCCTGGTACGTGCTGGAGGACAGCCGCCGTAACATTTGGGTCGCCACCGAAATGGGGCTCAACCGCTACGACCGCGCCACCGATGACTTTACCCGTTTCCTGCCGCCGCTGGAGATGATGGACGGCGACACCACTCTCTATTCGCGCGTTCTCTACGAAGACAGTCACGGCAACCTCTGGTGGGGGACGGTGCGCGGTTTGTTCCTGCTCAACCGGGACACCAGAGAGTTCACCCGCTACCACCACCAAGAGGGCGACAGCACCAGCTTGGGGGCGGATTTTGTCACGGCCATTTTCGAGGACCGCTACGGCCATTTGTGGCTCGGGACCGAGGGCGGCGGGGTCAGCGTGATGAATTACGATACCCGCTCGTTTACCACCTATACGGTGGCACACGGCCTCGCCGACGATACCGTGAGCGGAATCCAGGGCGATCGTGATGGTTATGTTTGGCTGAGCACCCACAAAGGTCTTTCCCGGTTCGATCCCAAAACCCGGACCTTCCGGAATTTCGACAAGCGCCACGGGCTGTCCGGCAACCTATTCAACCGCAACACGCCGCTTTTGACCCGGCGCGGTGAGCTGCTGTTTGGCAACAGCAAGGGTTTTTCGCTTTTCAATCCGAAACTCTTGGCGGACAACGATTATCTGCCGCCCGTGCTCCTGACGGATTTCCAGATCTTTAATAAATCGGTCTCCGTGAGCGATCCGAAGTCGCCGCTGAAATCCAGTATTTTCACTTCCAGCCATATCACGCTGCAGCACCGCCAGTCGGTGTTTTCATTCAGTTACGCCGCGCTCAACTACCGCTCCAGTGAGGACAATCAGTACGCCTATCGCCTGCAGGGGTTCGACCAGGACTGGAACGAGGTGGGCGGTCGGCGCTTGGCCACTTATACCAACCTCGACCCCGGCGAATACGTTTTTGAAGTGCGCGGCTCCAATAATGACGGCCTGTGGAACCCGCGCGGGCAGCGCGTGCGCATTACGGTGTTGCCGCCCCTCTGGCGCACCTGGTGGGCCTATACCCTCTACTGCCTGGCGCTGGCATTGCTGCTCGGCTGGTTCTGGTACACCCAGAAAATGAAGGTGGTGTACGAGCAGCAGAAAGTGTTGCAGGAGCGCGCGCTGGTTAAAAAACTCAAGGAAGTGGACAAATTGAAGGACGAATTTTTGGCCAACACTTCTCACGAGCTGCGCACGCCGCTNNCTGATCGTCACCAGCGGTCGGCGTTTGGCGACCCTGGTCGACGACATACTCGATTTTTCCAAATTGAAAAATAAAGGCCTGCAACTGCACACCCGGGAGTTGGATCTGTGCGTGTTGGTGGATGTGGTGATGGCCCTGACCCGGCCGCTGCTCGGCGGCAAACCCGTGTTGTTGCGCAACCTGGTACCCGAGCATTTGACGGTGGTGGCGGACGAAGACCGCCTGCAGCAAATTCTGCACAACCTGGTGGGCAATGCCGCCAAGTTCACGGACAGCGGCGAAATCACCGTGGCGGCCCAGTGG
>DJFO01000145.1:0-3985 GCA_002432555.1 Marinagarivorans sp. UBA5870 | reverse complement strand
GGCGGCACCGGGCTCGGCCTGTCGGTTACGCGCAAGTTGGTGGAGCTGCACGGCGGCAGGATCAGTCTGCAATCGCAGGAGGGAGAGGGTTCGACCTTTACGGTGGTATTGCCGCGGCGGGATGCGAGTGCGCCGGTCGCCGCGGCCCTGGAGGAGGTGGAATCACCGCTCGGCGAACTCCTGCCGCTCGACGCGGCTCTCCCGGACTTAGCCTCGGCGGCGGATTGGGTGGTGCCCAATAAAGTCAGCGGCAAAGGCGCGCACATACTGATCGTGGACGACGAACCGGTCAATTTGAAGGTTCTCTACAATATGCTCGCGCTNNGTGATCCTCGACGTGATGATGCCGCGTTTGTCCGGCTACGATACCTGCCGCCAGATCCGGCAGAGATATACCGCCCAAGAACTGCCGATTATCCTGCTGACGGCCCGCACCCAGACCCAAGACTTGTTGGCCGGGTTCGACGCGGGAGCCAACGACTATCTCACCAAACCGGTCGCCAAGGAGGAATTGCTCGCGCGGGTAACGACCCACCTGCACCACCTGGAGATTCACCGCTACCTGGACAAAAAGGTCGCCGAGCGGACTCAGGAGCTCCACGCCGAGACCCGGCGGCTGCAGGAGACCCAGGCGCATTTGCAGAAAGCTTACCGCCGGCTGGAAGAGTACAGCGTGACCGACCCTCTCACCGGCTTGAAAAACCGGCGTTTCCTCACGCAGCATATGGACCGGGATACGCGTTTTGTCGCAGAGCGGTACCGGGCTTGGTTGGGTCAGGCGGAGGCCACCGCGCCGCCGCACAATCAGGATTTGGTGTTCATCTTGCTCGACGTGGATTTTTTCAAACCGGTAAACGACACCTACGGCCACGGCTCCGGTGACCGCCTGCTGGAGCAACTGGCCGGCCTGCTGCAGAAAGCCCTGCGAGAGTCGGATTATCTGGTGCGCTGGGGCGGCGAAGAATTTCTGATCGTCGCCCGGGCGACCGGATGGCGCGAGGCGGCCGATTTGGTGGAGCGGCTGCGCAGCGCGGTGGAGCAACAGGAATTCCGGCTCAACCCGCAGGTGACGCTACACAAAACCTGTTCAATCGGGTTTGCCGCCTATCCGTTTTATCCGGCTCATCCGGGGGCCTTGAATTGGGAACAAGTGGTGGACCGTGCCGACCAGGCGCTTTACGTCGCCAAACATTCCGGCCGCAACTGCTGGGTCGGTGTGCGCGGCGCGGCGGACGCGGCGCCGGAGGCAGAGCAGGGTGCACCCCTGGCGGAGCTGTTGGACCGGGAGATTTGGCTGTGCTCCAGCTCGAAGGCGCGCAGCCAGTTGAAGTGGTTTTAACTCGGCTTAAAACGGGTCCTCGGCGGTGCTCATCATCTGGTCCGTCGACTTCTTGCGCACCGACAGCACCGGTCGCTCGGCACTTGTGTCGTAATCAAAAATATAGACGGCCGCTTCTTCACCGTCAGCGAAACGCCCGCGATAGCGGCGGCTGTGCACGTCAAAAAACGCCACGCCCGGTTTGACTTCCACCTCCGCCCTATAACGATTGGGACCGACGGCCGACAGCACCACCGGCGTGTTTATGGATCGGCTGCGCAGGGTAAGCGTGGGGCCCTGGTCGCGGTGGATCGGGGGTTCCCCCTCCAGCACTGTTTGGCTTGGATCGGCGGTGACCTCTTCCAATCCCGTCATAGACGCGGCCTTCGCGGCGGCGGCCTCCTGCGTCTGGCGGGCCTGCTCCTGCTGACGCGCCTGCTCCGCCTGCCGGGCGGCCGCTTCCGCGGCTTGAGCGCGACGCGCTTCCTCCTCCATCGCCAGCCGCAGTTTCTCGTTTTCGGCCTGGAGTGCTAGTAACTGCTGCTGCATGGCGAGATTGCGCGCCCGGGTTTCGGCTTCCAACCGCACGCGCGCCGCCGCGAGCGCAGCGTCTGTGTCGCCGATCACGCGCTGCTCTTCGGCGAGCGCCAAGCGCAATTCTTCCTCCTTGCGCTCCAGGCGGGTCAAGGCCGCGCTTTGGGATTTGATGGTGAGGTCCGCCAGGGCGATGCGCTGAGCTTCATTGGCGACGGACGCCTGCTGTTCGGTACTGGGAGTCGGTCCGAGAGCGGCGCGCAGGTTGGCCAGGTGGGTATCTTTATCGGCGCGCTCCTGCAGCGCTTGCTGGAGTTTTTCCGCGGCGGCCGCGCGTTTGAGTTGGGTGAATTCGTATTCCTGCTGCAGCTGTTGGATGCGGCCCGCCGCGAATTCCTGGCGGCGCTGCAGATCGGCGAGCGACTCCGCCGGCGCGGCCAGCGCGTAGGGCGCGTGGCAAAACAGCAAACATAGGAGGTGGCGGAGGAAGCGCTGCGATTTCATGGTCGGTCACTGTCAGCTTTTTTTATAGTTCCGGGCCATTATCCCAGAAGCGACCCCTATTTCAATCGACCCGCTCCGCAAACTGTGCGGCTGGTGCCGCAGCCTCGGCTAAAACTGGCGCGCGACCTGGCGCCGCAGATCCCAAACGGACCCAAAAGCCGGCGGATTTTTGGCTTTTTATGCGCGGACGTCCGGCCGCCGCATCCCTCCGGTCCCGATGGCTTAGGCCGCTTGGCTAACGCGGCCGGCGGTTGATCTCACTTGCCGCAGGGCCGTTTTTTCTCAATACTGCCGCACCTGTTGACCACCCCAGTTGCGCCTCATGCTCAGTTATCGCCACCGTTTCCACGCCGGCAATTATGCCGACGTCCTCAAACACTGCGTTCTGGTGCAGCTTCTGCGCTATCTCACGCAAAAAGACAAACCGCTCTGGTATATGGACACCCATGCGGGGGCGGGGTATTACGATCTCACCGGGCCGGCGGCTAAAAAGACCGCGGAATTCGAAGGCGGGATAGGCACCCTCTGGAATCTGGCGAAGCTGCCGCCGGCGCTGGTCGACTACCGCGCGTGCGTGCGGGCCGCCTGCGGCGAGCGTCTCAGCGGGTATCCCGGTTCGCCCTGGTTCGCCCAGCACCTCCTGCGACCGGAGGACCGGCTGGTTTTCTGTGAGCTGCACCCGGCCGATCATGTTCAGCTCGACCGCACCTTCGGCGCGGCGCCCAATGTGCAGTGTTACGCCGAGGACGGTTGGCAAAAGAGTCTCGCCCTCACGCCGCCGCCGGAGCGCCGCGGTTTGGTATTGATCGACCCCTCCTACGAGGTCAAGGATGAATATGGCCGGGTAGTGGAGCACTTGAAACAGTTGCACCGGAAGTTTGCCACCGGGGTGTACGCGGTTTGGTATCCGATCGCTGATCCAACCCGGACGGATTTGCTGCTGCGGCGCCTGCGCAGCAGCGGGCTGCGACGCGTGCAAAGATACGAACTCGGCTTGACCCGCGACCACGCCCGGCCGGGCATGACCGGGACCGGCATGATCGTCGTCAACCCGCCCTGGCAGCTGACCGAACAAATGGCCCCTGTGCTGGCTTTTCTTGCGTCACTGCTCGGCGCTGACGCCTACGGCGAGACCGAAGAAGTGGCGGGAGAGTAGCGCGTTCGCCGCTGCTCTTGCGCGGCGGTCGCCTGCCGCCACGCGATAATCGGTTCGCTCCCTTCGCCTAAACCCAACCTGATCGACATTTTTTGCCGCGTTTTCCCGTTATCATCTGCCTTGCCAAATTGGTCAGACCAAAATAAAAAACCTGGCCACCAACTCTCTTAACCAACAAAAACCGCGGTTTTCGGCGTCTGGCCTGCTGATAACAGCCTGCTGATAAAGGCTTGCTGTAAAGGCTTGCTGTAAAGGCTTGCNNAAGGCTTGCTGTAAAGGCTTGCTGATAAAAAGCCCTGCTGAAAAGCACCGCAAACTCGAGGGACATTCTATGCAGTTGCCGGCACTACCGATCCACCTAAGCGCTCTGCGGGCATTTTCGCTCGCCACCCTGCTCGCCATGATGGCGGCCTGCGGAGGCACCGGCAGCTCCAGTTCGTCGAGCAGCTCCAGTTCGTCGAGCAGCTCCAGTT
>DJFO01000437.1 GCA_002432555.1 Marinagarivorans sp. UBA5870 | reverse complement strand
CGGCTCGGACACCGGCGGCTCCATTCGCGGCCCTTCATCCCATAACGGCATCGCCGGCTTAAAACCCACCCGCGGTCTTATGAGCCGCGACGGAATTATTCCGCTCGGCCTGTCTTACGATACAGCGGGCCCCATGGCACGTTCCGTCTATGACGTGGCAGCCGCCCTCGGGGTTATGACCGGCGTGGACTCCGCCGATCCCGCCACTGCCCCGAGCGCGGGCAAGTTTCACCACGACTATACGCAGTTCCTGAAAAAAGGCTCATTGAAAGGCAAGCGCATTGGGATCAATCGCGATTATTTGGGTCAGGATCCCGAGGTGGATAGAATTTTCGAGGAATCCATAACGAAGCTGCGAGCTCTGGGAGCGGTGATCGTCGATCCGGTGGTGATTCCCGCCGCTCTGCGGGAGGGCCGAGGTCTGATCTACAACACGGTGGTGCGCGCGGAATTCAGAGCCGATCTCACGACTTATTTAAAAACGACTCAGTCGCCATTTCCCAAATCCTTTGCCGATGTGGTGCGCCTGGCCAATGACCCGGCCACCCAATACCGCAGCCCGGGCAAGGCCTTTGGTTTGGGATGGGTCAACCTGCCCGGCAATACGCTCGATCTCGATGACCCAATTTATTTATCGGTGAAAAATACCTTACTGCCTCTGGTGAAAGCAACTTTCGACGGGCTGTTTGCCCAGCATAAGCTCGATGCCCTGGTGTACCCGACCATGCCGCGCCCGGCCATGCCCATCAATCCGGAAAACGGCGCGAGTTTTCCCGAGTCCCCGACCGCTTTCGCCAATTTCACCGGTTACCCCGACCTCATAGTACCCGCGGGTTTTACCAAGGAAGGCTTGCCGGTAAGCGTTTCGTTTTTCGGCCCGGCCTGGAGTGAGCCACAACTGCTGGCAATCGGTTACGACTTTGAACAGGCGACCCGTGCGCTGCGGCTACCGGTGACTACGCCAAAGCTTGCCACGGACTTGCTCGTGAGATAACGCAGCGCGGCGCCTGCTCGCAAAGTTGGAGGGCGCCGGAATCCGGCGCCGATACTGGACCGGAGGAGTGGCTTAAAAACGATATTTACCGGAAAGGAAGAAGGACTTCTCATCCAGGCGGAAAATACCATCCACATCAGATACAAAATATTTCGCGACGGTGAAATCCGCGGCTATGGCCAGATTTTCGACGATGAAATACTCCAACCAAGCGCCGTAGGAGCGGTGATCTACCGAGGCATCATAATCTGACAGCCCAACGGCCACACCGTATTTGAAATTATTGCCAAGATACCAGCCAAGGCTGGTGTCCAGCTCCACGGCGTAATTGGATTTGGCGAGTTCGACTTCGATCGAGGAATGGGCCCGGCCGTCGACCATCACCACATTTTTATAAGCGAGGGTGTACTTTTCGCGATCCGGTTCACTCCTGCGGTAACCAGGAGCCTTGCTATCGAATTCGGTTTTCTCGTAATGCAACCGGACCGCGGAAGTGTCGCCAAGGTAGGTGCCCAGCAGAATCCCCGGCCCTGCGTCCGTGAAGGTCGAAGACTCGCCGTAATCATCTTCATAGTCGTAATAACTGATACCGGCGAAAAAACCCTGAGGCGATACCCAGATCGCCTCCAGGTCCACGGTGGTCGTCTCGATATCTTCGGGATCCTGTCGCATGAGTGCCACGGCCACGGAAGAACTTTTACTGAGGAAACCGGCATCGGACAAAGGCACCGCCTGAGTGGCGACCGGTGCTAGGTAATAGGTGCCGGCCACTCCCCATGACCGGTAACCGTCGAGATAGGGACGGCTGCCATAACCGTAGCTTTCGTAGGACTCCGTGTGGCCGAGGCCCGCCTCCAATTCCACTTGATAATCCGCTACGGCACTGGCGGACAGCATTGCGCTCATTAATAACAATTTTTTCATTGATCCCTCGCTTTCGAGTGTAAGTAAAAAGATTCCGACAGACAATGGATGGAGCAAGTACTGGCGGATTTCCTAAATCCGGAATTTGATTCCTAGGGCAGCCGCGCTACGTTCCGTGCGCTCGTTGAGTTCCCCCATCCTCGCTTCACCCAGACGAGTTGACAGAGCAAAACGCTCGCCGACGAAATATTCTGCCCAGGCTGAGAAAGAATGTTCAGCTCCGAAGTCGTAGTCAGTCACGCCGGCGGCAACCCCGATTTTCAGCCGGTCTCCCCAATACCAGCCGACATTTGCATTCAATTCCACTGCGTTTATGTCTTTGGTGAGCTCAAGCTCGATGTCCGAATGGGCCCGGCCATCGGCCATCAATATATGTTTTGAGGAAAGCATATAAACGTCCATATCGAATGTATCAACGCCGAGAAAGAGCTCAGGATTATCGAAGTGCACGTCGAAAGTAGTCTTTCGGTAATGCAGTTGGACGGCGGAGGACTTGCCAATATAGGCGCCTAGTAGAACGCCCGGTCCTTTTTGGGTGTAGGAGTAATCACGCGTGTCCTCGTCAAAATTCAAGTAGCTCGCGCCCGCGATCCACCGGGCGGCAAAAATAGTGTTGATCTCTGCTTCTCCAGAACCACGCTCATACTCATCCGAATCTTCCTTCATGAAACCCAACTCGACTGAAGAATTTTTGCTCAGAAATGCTGCGTCGGCCAATGGCAAATTTGCAGTGGCGACCGGCTGGAAGTAAAAAATGCCCTCCACCTGCCAGGCCTGGTACCCATCCAGGGAGGCAGGGCCGGGGGTAAAATTTCGCCGATAAACTTCGTTGTGCTCAACCGCAGCTTCCAACTGCATTTGATAATCCGCCACGCAATCCACGGTCAGGAAGGCAGTGAGCAAAATGAGTGCTTTCATAATCTCCTCTTAGCAATACGAGACCCTGCGACCAACCTCCGCCGTTCGCCACACAGTTCTAGTTGGGTGTTGAGTATATGCCTGGTGCTGGCCACAACATCGGCGGCAATCCTAAACCGTTGCGACTGCTAGCGCAAATCGAGGTGGTAAATGAGCAGCAGGGTAGGCAGATACTGGAATGGCTGCGGCCCTGCGTCGGACAAAATGAATTGCTGAACCGTCGCCAGGTCGAGGACTGAGCGAGCATTCGTGCGGACGCTTGTGCCGGATCGACTTCGGCATCTGGATTACGTAGAGCGGAACTGCAGCGCAGGTCCCACCGAACGCGGGCCTTGGGGATTCGCCTTGTAGGGAAGAATCACAGCGCGGGTTCCACCGAGTGCGGTCGGTTGCGTTGGAGCCCGTTAATTCACCCAGCCGTGCTTCTGCAGCGCGTCCGCCACATCCTGAAATATCGGCTCCGCATCCGCCGGTTTGCCGAATTTCTCCGCGCACACGACTATGACCACCGATTTTTTCGGGGATTTGGGATGAGTCACACCTATATTGCAGGCGCGGTTAATTTGAGTTCCGGTTTTTTGGGCAAAGGGGATGCCGGCGGGAAGGCCGGCTTTTAGGCGCTCGTCGCCGGTGGTGATCCGGCACATATGCTGCAGAATCCGGTCCGTATGGGCGGAGTTCAGCAGCTCCCCGCGCACCAGTTTTTCCAGCATCATTCCCAATGCCGGCAGGGTGCCGGCATTGAGGTCACGCTTATAGTAGCGCTCGAAGGCTTCTTCCAAAGTCGGCACCCGAAATTTGTCCGTCTCCAACTTTATTTTTTTGCGGAATTCCGCAGCGCGCCGCGCGTAATCGTCGCCGGCCGCCGTTTTGATTTCGATAAAGTCGAGATTGGAAAGTTTTTCGGCATCGGGATGCAATTCGCCGTAAGCGTCGTAGCGCACTTGCAGAATGGTGGTAAAAGGTCCGAGGCCTTGCGGCACTATGGCTTGCCGAATTTGTCGATTAAACGCGTCGACGCCCAGGCGGCGCATCAACATATCGGTGGCGGTGCTGTCGCTGT
>DJFO01000423.1:8081-13246 GCA_002432555.1 Marinagarivorans sp. UBA5870 | reverse complement strand
TACCAGCGGCGTGATCGGCATGCCCATTCCCGCCGCCGTGCAGCCGCGACGGCCCGGCCTTTGTTGCGTTCGGGCGCGCCTCCACCGCATTCGAAGTTTCGCCGCTCTCGGCGGAGTGACCGCCATGCTCAGTCGCTCCGTGGGAATGCGCCATTCCCATATCCCTGTGGGTCAACACAGGTGGCGGATCCAGCGCGGGGATTTCCGCTTGCCACGAGGGGTCCGGGGTGAGGGTGCCGCGTGCATAACCGGAGCGGTCGATGCTCTGAGCAAACAGGGTGTAGGCCCGGTCCGCCGCTGGCTCNNCGGATGCACGTACTGCCCGTCGGCGGCCACCACGGTCATTTTCAAACCCGGAATCCGCACGTCGAAGAGCGTCATGGCCGAACCGTTGATAAATCGCAGCCGCACCCGCTCGCCCGGCTGAAATACCCCCACCCAGCCCGCCGCGGGGGTGACACCATTCATCAAAAAGGTGTAGGTGTAGCCCGTCACGTCCGCCAGGTCCCGATCGCTCATGCGCATGCGATTCCACATGGCGCGCTCATCGAGGGTATCCCGCAGACCGCCGTTTTTCAGGTCGCGCCAGAGGTCGCCCAGCGTCCGCTCGCGGCGGTTGTAATAATGGCTCTGCTTTTTCAAAGTGGCGTAGATGCGGTGGGGATCCGTGTCGCTCCAATCCGAAAGCAATACCACCATGTCTCGGTCGTAGCGGACGGGATCCGCTTCGGCCGGATCTATGATCAAGGCGCCGTAGAGGCCGATTTGCTCCTGGAAATTGGAATGGCTGTGATACCAGTAGGTGCCGCTCTGACGCAGCGGAAAGCGATATTCGAAAACGTCTCCAGGGCGAATCCCGGCGAAGCTGAGCCCCGGCACCCCGTCCATGGCCGACGGCAGAATAATGCCGTGCCAATGGATGGAGCTGTCCTCCGCGAGGTGGTTGGTTACCCGNNCCGCCACCGCAACACCGGCGCCGGAAGGCTTTGATTGACCGTCACTGCACGGCGCGAGCGGCCGGTAAAATTCACCTGGGTCTCGCCTATGGCCAAATCCAGCTGGTGGCCGGTCAAAACTTCCGGCACCCGATGCGGGACTTGCGCGGCGGCGCGCGCACGCGGAACCGCATGCAAAGCGCAGGCGGCCGATACGGTACCGAGAACGAAACGCCGGCGGGCGGGGTTGAACGCCCCGGCGGCAAAAAAGTGCTGCATAAACTCCTCCGAAAAAATGCTGCCGGCGACCACCGGCGGATCAGCGTTGGGGGCGGGCACAGGGGGCCCGAATCAGAGGAGAATCGGCGGTCGATAGAGAGTCGGGGAAGGCGCGTCCGGCCAGTGAAAGGTATAAAGGTCGGCGGCCGGTGCCGAGACTGGAAGAATGATTGGGGCCATTCCTTGCGCGACCAGAGATAAGCTGCAATTTAAGGAAGCGCAATGGCCACCGGCATCGCAACAGTCACGCGGCTCCGCTGCCGCAGCGGTATCGGCCGCATGGGCATGGCCGTGGTGGATATGCGGCGGCTCCTCCGTGCACAGCCAGTGGCCCGCCGCAAATGCCTGTCCGGCCAAGAGCAGCAAAATCAGCGCGAGTACGCAGGATTTTGAAGGCACACGTCTGTCTCCTGAAGTATCGGGCCTAAGATGCCGACCGGCGAGAGCGGTTCCGCATCATGCGGGTATNNCTCACCCGGATCACGTGCTTGACTTTGCGCAAGGCGTCCAGGGCTTCGGTCGGAGGCGCAACCGATAAGTCGAGGACGTTGTAGGCAATCGCATCACGGCTTCTGTTCATCATGTCGATAACATTGACACCATGTGCCGCGAAGATGGGTAACACATCGCCCAAAACGCCCGCCACGTTGCTGTTGCTGAAAGTGATCCGCGTGCTCCCCTCCACTCGGCCCATGGAAATCTGCGGGAAGTTGACCGAGTTGATGATATTGCCGTGCTCGAGAAACGCCCGGATCTGATCGGCCGCCATAACCGCGCAATTTTCTTCCGCCTCTTCCGTGCTCGCACCTATGTGCGGCAGAGCTATGACGCCCTTGCGACCGATCAGTGCCGGTTCCGGGAAGTCGCAGACATACTGCCGCAGTCGGCCGGCTTCTATAGCATCGGCCACTGCGCCGGCGTCCACTATGGACTCACGGGCAAAATTGATCACCACGGCGTGGGGCTTGAGAAGCCCAAGCGTTTCCTGATTGATGAGATGCTTGGTGACCGGCAGGGCCGGCACGTGCAGGGAGACATAGTCGGAGGCCGCGAGGAGCGCGTTGAGACTCTCCTTACGTTGCACCTGATTGGGTAGACGCCAGGCCGCTTCCACCGACAGGGCCGGATCGTAGCCTAAAACTTCCATGCCCATCGCCAGAGCGGTTTCAGCAACCATCGAGCCTATTGCGCCAAGGCCCACCACACCGAGGGTCTTACCCTTTAATTCATAACCGGCGAAACGTTTCTTTTCGGCCTCGAGCAGTTTGGACATTTCGTCCGCATCCTGCATATGGCCGAGGGTTTGGACAAAGTCGCGCGCCCCCAAGATATCGCGTGAACTCAGCAGCATGCCCGCGAGTACCAATTCTTTTACGGCATTGGCATTGGCTCCCGGTGTATTGAACGCAACCACACCGCGCTGGGTATACTCGGAAACCGGGAGATTGTTTACCCCGGCACCGGCGCGTGCAACCGCGAGCAGCGTGTCGGGAATCGGCTCACCGTGGAGCTTGTGACTGCGCACTAGATATGCGTCTGGGTGAGTGATGTCAGGGCCGGTTTCGTATTTTTCCTGCGCAAAGCGGCTTAGACCCTTAGGCGCGATTTTGTTATAGGTTCTGATATGAAACATAAACACTCCCATAGCTGTCGTGGCGGGGCCGGTGGACGCCCCAGCTTTCTACATGGACCCAGCGTTTCGCGCATACGGCGGATAAACCGGTTCGTTGCCAACCGATTCTTTGAGACGCGGGTATCTTTTTTGAGCAGCCGAGCCGCGGCGCCAATATTTTGTCGAGATTGTTTACAACCCGCCACAAATTATTATGCAATCAATTGATTTTAAAGATTTTTTACCGTTGGCCCACATTCTGCATATTGCTCGTCACCTTGCTGAAAAACTCTTGCTGCGTTTTTCAGAACGGTAAAACCTTGTTTCTTCGATTCAGCCCCGGTAATTCCGGGGTTTTTTTTGCCTATTGATTGGGCGGCCGCCGGCAAAAACTCCGCCGCACGGCCGTGCCAATTCAGCCCGCCACTACTTTGTGATAAGCCCAGGAGAGCCAGGGCAGCAGCGCCTGCACATCCGCGGTGTCCACGGTCGCCCCGCACCAGATGCGGATACCGGGCGGCGCATCACGATAAGCTCCTATGTCATAAGCAACGCCTTCTTTCTCGAGAATTTTGACGATGCTTTTCACTTGGTCGGGCGTGGCCTTCAATGTAAAACAAACGCTGGTGTTAGACAGCGTGGCCGGGTCTTGTGCAAGAAACTGGATCCAGTCGTTGGCGGCGACAAAGTCCTGCAGGACCCGCAGGGTCGCGCGAGATTTGGCGATGGCTCCGGGGGTTCCGCCGATGCTGCGCAGCCAGGACAAAGCATCGAGGTAATCCGCCACGCAGAGCATGGAAGGCGTGTTGATGGTTTCGCCTCGAAAAATGCCCTCTTCCAACTTGCCGCCCTTAGTCATGCGGAACAGCTTCGGCATTGGCCACGGCGGCGTGTAGGACTCTAGGCGGGTTACGGCGCGGGGCCCGAGAATTAACACGCCGTGGGCCCCCTCACCACCCAAAACCTTCTGCCAAGAAAAAGTCACCACATCGAGCTTCTCCCATGGCATTTCCATCGCAAAAACCGCCGAGGTTGCGTCGCAAATGGTGAGGCCTGCGCGGTCGTCTCGAATCCACTGACCGTCGGGAACCTTGACACCGGAGGTAGTGCCGTTCCAGGTAAAAACCACGTCGTGATCAAAATTCACCTGGGCTAGATCGGGCAGCAGGCCGTACTCGGCCTCCAATACCCGAACGTTAGGCAACTTTAATTGTTTAGTGATATCAGTGACCCAGCCCGAGCCAAACGACTCCCAGGCCAGCACGTCTACCGGGCGCGGGCCGAGCATGGACCACAGAGCCATTTCCACCGCACCCGTATCCGAGCCGGCCACTATCCCCACCCGGTACCCCTCCGGCAATCCGAGCAGCTCGGCAGTTTCGGTGCAGGCCTTTTCCAGAAGTGTTTTACCGAGGCTCGAGCGGTGAGAGCGGCCTAATATCTCCAGATCGAGCTGGCTGACATCGTAGCCCGGACGCTTGCTGCAAGGACCGGACGAGAAATTGGGATTGGCGGGCTTGGTTTGCGGTTGCATGCGCATCCTCGATAGGAGTGAAAGAGAAATCAAGGGAGTTGAACACCGGCAGTGCCGGCCGGAAGCGAAGCGACCTTCCCGGCTCCGTAAGGCGACGCATTATGCCAGCATCGCCGAAAATAACCCAGAGAGCCGGCCAGCGTGCCGGCGCACCGCCCGAGGTACAGCTGGAATTAATACAGCAGGGCGTAGAGCTTGCGTTGATACTCAATCGCCAGAGGATCCTTCTTGCCGAGCACCGCGATCACGTCCGTGAAGGTTTTGCGCACCTCCCCGTCGCGCGCCACCAGGTTTTTTTGCAGCATTTGATACAGCAACTCCAACGCTTCTCGGTGATATTGGTGCTGCGAATACTGTACCGCCAGCTGGAATTTCACCTCCTGGTTGTCCGGTTCAGCGGCCAGGCGCTGCTCTAAGGCGCTGATCTCGGGTGCCTTCTGCGCATTCTGCGCCAATTCCAGCTTGGCCATCAACTGCTGGTATTCCGGCCCCTGGTCCGCCAAACGCACNNGGTGAAGCGGTTGAGCCTCAGGTAGGCGTCCGCCAGGGCACAAGCGATATCTGCCCTTTCGAACGAGCTGGCGTAGGCCTCTTTTAACACACTAATCGCCCCGGCCGCGTCATCCTCGGCGAGCAGCTGCAGGCCGCGCTGCAACTGTTTATCCCACGGCTTGGGCAGATACTTGTCCAGTAGGCGGCGCACCTCAGTCTCGGGCTGGGCTCCGACGAAGCCGTCCACCGGACGACCTTCGACCATAATCATGACTGTCGGCAGGCTGCGCACACCAAATTGAGCGGCGATCAT